>JALZWN010000224.1 GCA_023300235.1 Mariniblastus sp. | reverse complement strand
CCTTGCTTCGAAGCAAGGTGTTTTTTTATGCCGCCTTGCTTTGAAACTTCGAAGCAAGGCGTTTTTTCTTGCCGCCTTCAAACCCCACGCCACCTTCAAGCATTCGCTTTGGCAGCGGTTCGTCGACCCCACTCGCCCACGAAGACGCCCGAAGACATTGCAGTTCATTTGTGTTCACTAGCCCGATTCCACTCAACCGGCATCAGCCCTTTCGATCGCGCCTTTGATTTGTTCAACGACCGCAGAACCAAACTCCCCCTCCGGGCACGGCAACCGGCAAATTCAGAGTGCTCCTGAAAACGGGATCGACCGAGCGAAAACTTTTAATCGCCAATACCGTCTGGACCTCAAGCTCGATCTCTCCCAACTACCGCTGATCATGCAGGTCAAGTTAGCCGCAGCGTACTGTTATGATGCAATAACAACACGCAAAAACAAACTAAATTTCAAAACCTGGACCCCAAGCTTAAAACCCTAACAACTCATTGCCCAAGTTTCGCAGTTGAGCAAAATTCCGAACAACAAGAGAAAGTTTGAAGTAGACTCGCCACGAACTTCGACATTTTACTCCCGGGGACGCCACCAAACTCCCTCTCATCCCACTAAGCCCCGACGCTTCTATCAGGCATGAAACGAATTTTGATTACTGGCGCACGCGCCCCCGTCTCCATCGACCTCTCGCGCAGATTTCACGCTGCCGGCCACAAGGTGTTTTTATGCGACAGCCATTACTTTCCAGTCGGCCGCTTCACCGAAGATCGACATTCATTCCACCGCGTACCTAGCCCACGTCACAACACCGCCGGCTTCATTGGCAAACTGAATCAAATCATTGATCAGCACCAAATCGATTTACTGATCCCGACGTCCGAAGAGAGCTTTTACATTTCGGCTCATCAAAACGACCTTCACTGCCCAGCGCTGATCGAGTCGCTAGAGATACTGGATACACTGCACAATAAATTTACGTTTTCGCAAACCTACGGCAACGAGTTTGCGTCGACACCACGAACGGATTTACTGTCGGCGCCGCACCAACTGCACCGGTACGAGCCACAGGCAAAAAAATTCGTCTTCAAACCGAGTTATTCTCGCTTCGCTGCATCAGCACTTATTGGCCCTTCGGCTCGCAAACTTTCGAACCTACATTTCGAACCCGCCCAATCTTGGATCGCCCAAGAAAAAATCGAAGGTACCGAAGTTTGCAGTTTCAGCTTGGTCGACCAAGGCCGTATGCTCGCTCACGCAAGTTACAAAACGCCGTACACGGCAGGGCGGGGCGGCGGAATATTCTTCGAGCCACTGGAGCACTCGGGCATTCTGAATTACGTCCAGGCATTCCTGCGTCAGACAAAATTTACAGGGCAAATCGGATTTGACTTTATTGTCGATTCTGAAAACCACCCATGGGTCATCGAATGCAATCCAAGAGCCACCAGCGGCATTCATTTGTTTGCTAACGACACCAAGTTATGCAACGCCTACCTAAGCCTACTCGACCCAACGCGAACAATCGACGATCCGCTGGCTACCGAAGATCCGCGACGGGACGAACATGCAAACTACATCCCGATGCAAACCGAACGTTGCATGATCGGCGGGGTAATGCCAATCTGGGGAAGCCTGCAAGCGATCATGAAACTCGCCCCTGGCAAGTTCATCCGCGATTTTCGCTCGACCAAGGACGTGCTAACCACCAAAAACGATCGCGGCCCACTGCATTACCTTCCTTTGACAATGGCAGAAATTGGCTTCAGGGCGTTCACAAAACTGCAGAGCCTGCAAGCGGCTTCAACCGAAGACATGGAGTGGAACGGCGACGACATTATTGAGGAAGACGATTAGTCGGCGCTAGTAGTCGACGCTTAATCCGAAGGTTACGGCAACCCGCCGCGTCAATAAGTGACCGCCGTGATGGTACTTCTAGCCTGTCACGAGCGCAAGCCTGACTGGACGCACCGTCGCCACCTTTTTGGGATTCGCCAAAACGTTTTATATCCGCCAAACGTTTTACATCAGCCCCAAAACGTCTTACATCCGCAAAACGTTTTACAACCGCCAACTACCCCCTACAGCCGAGGCGGTTTTCTCACCTGCTTCGGCATTTCATTTTCGCGAGGCATTGGCAGGTCGGGTTGGTTATTATTGTTGTTCGGTTGCATCTCGCGCGGACGTGGCGGTTCGGTATAAGCCTCCGTCCACTCCCAACCGATCGGAACGGCCAATTCGCGTTCGGCCAACATCGCCCATGGCGTACCTGGGTGTTTGTCAACGACTCGTTCGAGATATATCTTTGCTTTGCTTAACAGCTTGCGATGCTGACTGCCGGTTTCGGTTGCATCGGCGGGCGTCAGCAGCCAAGTGTTGTTCTGAGGCTCATCACCAACGGGCGGTGAGAACTTTTTCTGAGTTTTGACCAAAGCCAGCATGCCGTTGTAAGTTTCCGCTCGCAACTTAGCCGCAATCGATCGTCCCATCGCCAAATCGTAACCGGCCTGCCACCGCAACGACTCTTCTTTGTCCCGAGCACTTTCGCCTGCCCGCAGCATTTCGTACAAGCGATTCAATGGCGGTTCGATCAACGCCGCGTTTCGCTGAGCCCGAGTCACGTCACGGACAAAATCCGCTTCGTTAAAATTTTCAAATCGAATTCGAGGTGAACGAAGGTCGCCGGTGGTCGTGTAGTTCGCGGCTTCCACTAACGCTAAGCGATTAGGAAACTTCTGCAGGTCTTGCCAGTAACGTTTATTCGAAACGTAATCTGGCTTGTACCGCCGCATGACATCCGAATCAAAGAAGTAAGTCAAATGCGAAGAATAATCGCTCGTTCTCCAACGACGAACCTCCCTTCCAGGATCGGTTCGGTTTGGATGAACTGCAAAGTAAATCCCACCGGTTTCGTAGCAAAGCCGAGTCAAATGAAACGGGCCGAAACCAGAATCAATCATATCCAAATCGCGAAAGCTTTCGCCAAAATCCAAATGTAAACGCTCGCCCGCAATCGACTCCGGGCCTTGCGACACAATCGCCCACTGCGGAGTTTGGTCATACTCAGGATTGGGATCAACCCACTTCACCTGAGTCTCCGGTCGACCAAACGGCGCCGGCACGCCAATCACATAGATCGGAATCTGCACCTGGTTACAAACTTGAATTGCCTTGCCGACCTGCTGCACATCATCGCCAGCCTCATCGGTCACGATAATGATTTTCACGTTTCGTTTGGGTTCACGCGTCGAACGGTCGATATCTCGATCCGCTTTCCGCAGCGCAACCGTCTTGGCAACCGCCGCCATCACATTTTCAATTCCGCTAGAATCCGTCTCGATCCTTTCAATGCTGGACTTCACCGAACCCACGTCCGCGGTTGGCTCGCCTAGCACCGAAAAGTCAGCCCCAAAGGCAACCACCTGAGTTAAAAGCGGCGAATCACCTTTGTTCTCAAACGCACTATGGCCTTGCTCGTCGATCATCCCAAGTTCACGATAGATCCGATCGAAACGCTGCACGATCTCCGCCCGCTGCTGAATCAGACTGGCCGATTGATCAAACACCCACACCACCGTCGTGGCTCGTTCTTCCAACGAAAACAAAATCTCCTGCGTCAAACGATCGACCGCTCCCGTGGCAGAACTCGTCCCCGTCCCAACGCTACCTTTAACATGCAACGGCGCAAAAGCATTAGCCGCGGTGTGCATAAAATCTTCTCGCGAAAACAAGTCGCCGACTTCACTGACATTTTCTTCGAGGTTTAACGTATCAACGGCCACAACATCGACCGTCGGCGCAGCCACCTCCGTCACCAACTCGCCTTGCCCGCCGTCAGCGCCGAGATCACCCATCTCCATTTCGTCAAAAGTCAGCTCCAACGAAACGTCTTCTTGCTCTTCGATAACTTCTTCCAGCGGAACCCGTGCCTCCAGCACGATCGCCTTGTCCTCGTTTGAATCCATGATGAATCGAGCCAACAGCGCGATCAGCAGCACATGGAAAGCAGCACTCACGATCCAAAACGGACCCGCACCATCCACCGGCGTCTCCAGTCGCCCCGTGCGCACCTGCCAATATCGTTTGATACTTTTCAAAATCATCAATGCTTCTCCAAAGGGTTGACCACACGTTAGTCTACCTTCCCTATCGAAACACGACAAGAAAACCGTTCGCTTACTGCCAATAATCCGGCACTAGGTTTCACCTTGAAGCCGCAAAATCGGTTGGTAATGTCAGTTTACGGCTTTTTGGCTATAATCTACAAAACGAAAGCCACTTTGTGCTTTCAAGCTACTTCAAAGGCAAATCGCTTAACACACGGTCTTACCAATGTCTTCAAAAAACAAATCTTCTCGTTCGATCTCAATGAATCACTTTTCCCGAAGCGCTTCTGCGTTCCAACTAACAATTTTGCTAACTTGTTTTTTCTCGTTTACCACTGGAATCACAAACACTGCCTGCGGACAAACCGCGCCAGCCAAATCCACCGTCGATGCCGATGACGA
Organism: Mariniblastus sp.; assembly: GCA_023300235.1. Classification (GTDB taxonomy): domain Bacteria; phylum Planctomycetota; class Planctomycetia; order Pirellulales; family Pirellulaceae; genus Mariniblastus. Next base: position 6,381 of record JALZWN010000224.1, on the reverse strand, counting down.
ACAGGCCGGCCCCGAAGAAGTTACGCTTGAAACCAAAGATAAAGTACAGCTAGTCTGCACTTACTTCCCGCCGAGTACGCCCTCAGAGACGGCAGACGAAAAAGAAACACCTGACTCCGAAAAAACTACTGCTGAAGAATCAGCCGACGGAAAAAAAGTCATTCCCTACATCGTTTTGCACGACTGGGAAAGCTCGCGAGAAAACACCGAAGCCCTAGCGACGTTCCTGAGTTCGCAAGGCAACGCGGTCATCATCCCGGACTTGCGTGGGCACGGCGCGAGCACGCAGGTTGTTGGCTACGACAAAGCGATTGATGTCCAGGACTTTAAGTCGGCAGAAATCAATGCTGTTTTGGAAGACATTGAGACCTGTAAACGTTTCCTTGTCAAAAAGAACAACGCGGGCGAACTAAACGTCGACATGTTAGCCGTCATCGCGATCGGCAAAACGGCCCCACTCGCCACGGCGTGGGTCGTGAAAGACTGGTCCTTCGCTCCCTATCGAAAAGGTATCAAACAAGGGCAAGACGTTAAAACATTGATCATGATCTCCCCAGAAAAAAAGCTTGGTGCGTTCGCGATAAACCGAGTCATCAGCGCACCGATCTTCTCAGGGCCAACCGCCCTCCCCACCATCGTCGCCTGGGGGGCCCAAAGCGAAACGTCTAAAGAAACTCAATCAATTTATAATCGACTTGAAAAGAAGCGTCCCGAAGTCAAAGACAAGTCAGCTGGAACAAAAACGCTCTACCAAGCTCCACTGCGCAACTCTTCGCTGACCGGCGTAGAGATCGGGTCCGACCCAAAATTCAAAAAACTTTGGGGTTACTTCCATAAAACCGTATCGGGAAAAATCAACGACAACCTCGATAAGCTTCCATGGCAAGACCGCAGTGAGAAAAAATAATCGCCACTGAGTGTAAGAGAATCCAATGAGTGGCGACATGCTTAAGCGAGCGACGATTTTTAGAAAAGTCTCGTGAGCATGTTTTTCCAAGGGCCTTTCAAAACTAAATGGTAGCCCGAAGTGTTACGGTTTATTGATTTAATAGTTTTCGGCGAAGCCTAAAAAATGTGGTGATGGTGTTTCCAGCCTGTCATGCCCGCGGGCAGCCTGGCAGTAATTCTAGTGGTCGCGTTTGTTGACTAAATCAACAGGCCGGTTGGCCAGGGGGTTCCGCAGCGGCCTCGTAAACGCGTTGGGCTACCAGAACACGCAGATTCAAAAACTGACTTTCCCGGCCCGGTCGCGAAGTTTTGGAACAAGCACTGACTCACACCGCCCAAAAAGTTTACCAAGCCCGCAAAAAGCGAAATTTGGCGACTTTATCGCGACCCAAATCTGTTCTTTTTTCGTATCTGTCCTCAAGTCTGTGCAATAGTTGATTGCATGACCACCGGCGGGAGCTGCCGGTTAATGCACGGTTCATTACGATCGACTTGCCATGGATTGGCGTTCGCTACGCACACTTTTGTCGCGTGGGCTGTAAACGAATTCGCTGGTATGTGGAAAGTTTTAACATGGGTTCAATTCAACAAGTCGCAATGGCCGCTGTCTGCCTGGCCGCCGCTTTCGCTTTTGGAAGCTTTATCAATCAAGCACCCGAACATGAATCAAACCAAACCGCCGTCGAATGGTCTGACCATCCAAGATCGCTAATTGAACCCAATCTTACCGTTCAAAAAAGCCCGGCCAAAACTCCTTGGATGAAGCCTCGGCTGACAGCTCGCTTGCCAATGCCCGTCTTGACCAACGACGCCCCGTTCGCAAGCCAAACCGCCAACACGCTCGGCCAACGGTCTTCTGACATTGGAGAGATCCCACCGCCAAGCGATCTAACTGGACGGACCGGATTCTCGACAAACAAATCGTTGATCTCGCCTGAGCCTACCGGTCTCGTTGCCAACGCACCGACGTTCGGATCCGAGGATTTTGCTGAACCTTCCATGCCAACGGTAAACAGCCAAAAATTCAGCAGCAGTCCAAACTTAGCGGATTCGATGCGATCCCCCGTACGCCCTGACTTCGAAGACCAATCACCTTCGGCAGTCGAAAACGCACCTGTGTTTGCAGTCCCCGAGTATGCCAACGCGGAAACCCTGCCAACGTCGCAGAGTTTTCAAGCAGAAACATATATCGCTTCGAAGCCTCGCTTGCCCAACCATTCCATGCGACCTATCGAACCCGCGCCGCGAAGGGCGCCCCGTCCGAGGGCCATCACACCGCCGGAAATGCCTTTTGAAACCGCAGCAAACACTCGCAACCCATTCGGACGCAGTTTTAATAACGCAACCGAAACCAACGGCCGGGAAGAAGAAAACGAAAACCTCATGCCGATCCCACGTTTCAACCAAACCGTAGCCATCATTGATCCCGGAGGAGCCTTTGGCAACCGAGACACCCAGGGCCAATGGGGGCAGGCCAGCAAAAGCGTTATGGAAAACGATGCTTCGGATTACTACCCCGAAGCAAACCGCCACAGACCACAGCAACAGCAACAACGAGTCGCACGACTTCCGTTTCAGCTGAACTCAGACGCCAAAACGAAACTAACTCGACTACGAGACCACACGATTCAAAAGATCTCGCTCAGCACCACACAGTTTTCTGAACATGTCGTCGAACAGGGTGACTCGTTGCAATCGATCGCCACAGAGTACTTTGGTAAACCAGATTTCTATCTTGATATCTACTTAGCCAACCGAGACCGTTTACGTTACCCAGGTGACATCCGAGAAGGCATGACAATCAAGATTCCGGTCTACCAGTAAACGCTTCGCCCGAGGTTCTTCCGGGGTTTTAGTGGCAGAGGCGAATAATTCAGGGATTTCAACCGGTAGTGTTTTCCCAGCGCTGAGAACGCTCACCGATAGCAACCAAAGAGAATCGTTTAAGCCCAAGAGGCTGGCAGTTTCTCTAGCCCAGCCTAAAAATCGAAGATTTGCAAGACTGGGTTGGGATGTATTCCCATGCACAAAGGACCAACGGACCGGCAGTCAAATGGTACTACGGCAAATTCTCTAACTGCCGAGCCGTTGGACCTTTGAATGCATCTCGCGATCCTGACCCAGCCCTGCGGAACTTTCAGTTCCGCAGGGCTGGGCTAGAGAAACGGCCAAGCTCTTGGCCTTTTGCAGCCACTAAATTCCCAGAAGAGCCACCTCGAAAGGACCACAGTCTTAGAGACCGGTTTGGATTGGCGCTGCCGCCTCCGCCTTCCGGCTCGTCGTTAAACTCAGCCACTAATCCCGCGGAAGCCCCCTATCATTTGGCCAGTGATTCCAACAATTCATCCAACGCCTCACGATACTCGGGCGACTGCGGCGCGTTGTGTCCGCCGTCGACTTCGACAAAGCGTTTGGTTCCCGGTGCTGCAGCATGAAGCTTGCGGCCAATTTCAATCGGGATTAAGCGGTCGTCTCGGCCGTGCGATTGTAGCAGCGGTCCGGTGTAGTTCTTAATCTTGGTTATTGAGTCAAGCCGCTGAGTCATCATCAAGCCGGTGGGCAACAACTTCACATGCTGTTTGGCCACTTCGGGCATTGACGTAAACGTGCTGGCCAGCACGAGTGCCTTGGCTCCGTCTTTGGCGGCCAAATCAACCGCAACGGCTCCCCCGAGCGAACGTCCCATGACGATCAGATCCGCTTCCTTGTTACCGGTTCGTTCAGCCAGCCATTTCCGCGCCGCCCGCGCGTCCATGTAGAGCCCTTGTTCGTCTGGCTTGCCATCGCTTTTCCCAAACCCACGATAATCAAACATCAACACCGAAAGTTGATGAGCCTGATTGAGGATCGACAACGAGCCTACTCGATCGGCGACGTTTCCCGCATTGCCGTGGCAGACCAACGCCACGCCTCTCGGACTAGGGTGTTCGGCAAACAGACCGTGAATCCGCGTTCCGTCTTTAGCCGTAAACCACGCTTCCTCAACCGGTACGTTCTCTGGGATCGCAAAATCAGCCGGCCATTCGGTTGGATGGTAGATCATCGATTGCTCGACGGGCCTTAGCGGAGATAGATTCCCCAGCGATGCACATCCAGTTTGACCAATGACAATTAAACCAGCGACCAGTACAAGCAAGCGACTCGGCCAACATCGGCCGCCCCACCCTTGAACGAGCGATGACGACGAAAAGCTCTGATGACACAGGCTATTTGAGAAAGCGTTCACGATCGGCTCATTTGGCGCGGAGATTCTTGGCAAAACTACTTGCTGATAGCAAAAAACAGTCCGTGAAGTCAAGAGAACTCATTACTTTTCCAAACTGGTGCTTCGTGGAACTTAAGAACTGTCCTGAAATAAGTTCCGGATTTGGACGCGCCTAGAAATCTCCATCGTTCACGCTGACGGTTCGGAGAACCGAGCGACATTGTCGCTCAGCTTTCCAAGCTGATAGCGAAAACACGGAAGGTTCTTCCGGTGATTTAGTGGTCGAGTATGAACCGGCAGCATTTAGATAGACTGCCCAATCACAGGGAGGGGGCCATGTTTACGCGATTGAAAACAACCTGACGCTGCAAGGCCCCGTAAAAAACATGCTCACCAGACTTCCCCAAAACCACATCGCACGCGTAAGCATGCTGGCACTCAGTAGACCCGCTTACCCTTTAATCCGTGAAGCATGGCACCCACTTGACTGATAAAGCCCCCGCAACACTTGGGCCAGCCAATAACTCCCGGAAGCACCAAGAAAGGTGGTCACAGTGCTTAACGTCGCGTGCTTCCATTGCAGCGGCATTGCAACCGCCAAGCGGTTTAATCTCGAACTCGTTGGAGATCTTGCAGGAACGAGTTGAAGCCGTGGAAATGTTCCGGTGGAGCCTCGTTGACCGCCCCGTTTTGATGGAGCTTGCCGGCCTCTTCTTGGTTGCCTGCAACGGCACGACGCTGGTCGTTAGGCTGAAGACCGTAGGATTTGAGTCGGCGATCGTAATCACGTCGAGCCTCCAAATCGCCCTTTGCCGCTTCCCGCATCTCATCATGGCTGTCAATGAAATCATTCAGCCGTTGCTTGTCCCAGCCCATTTCCTCAAGCAACTCTGGGTCAGGGTTGTGGCGTTGGCTTCGCAAGTTATCCAGCAAAAGATCGATCGCCTTTTTGGAGTGCTCCAGGTTTTCCTTTTCGCGTTGCAATGCGTCGCCGCCAACGTCACCTTTACCTGCTCCATTACCACCTTCGGTGCCAGCAGCTTCCCCCTGGCTTTCTTTGCTGGAGCCCTGCCCCGGTTGCGCTGGCTGCCCTGATTCGCCACTGCCAGCTGAGTCGGAAGGTTGCCCTTCGGGGCCACCCTCTCCCGGTTTGCCACCGGGTTCGCCGCCCGGCTTTTGACCTTCGGAGCCTTCCCCAGACGAAGCCTCGCCGGGCTGGCCCGCATCCGATGGTGCACCACCCGACTCGGGATTCTCACCACCGCCAGGCTTTTCACCGCCACCGGGTTTTTCGCCGCCCCCCGGTTGCTCACCGCCGGGGTTTTCTGCCTGTGATTCACCGGACGGTTGATCACCGCTTTCGTTCCCAGACTCTTCGCCTTCACCTTTCGATTCAGGGTCTCCCGATTTCGACGGATCTTGGTCTGGCTTTTTAGATTGGCCATTAGGATCCGAAGAAGAACCTGAAGGCTGCTGTGAATTCTGTTCATCGGGATTCTGGTTTGAAGAATTGCCACTAGGCTGATTCTCCTGAGATTCCGCTGTGCCGTTTCCACTCTCCGGATCGGAATCGCGATTGCCTTGCTGTGAACCATTACCTGAATCATTCCCTGAATCATTCCCTGAATCGTTGGGCGACTGATTCTGATCATTCGGGTTCGTTGAATTGTCACCGGACGATTGCTGCGGGCCATCGGTTTCTTCACGACCGGGGTCTTCAACGTCGCTGGGTTCCTCGGAGCCACTCGGCTGGTCCGCATCTCTTGCTTGCTTTTGCTTGTCAGGATTATCGCTGAAAAACTTTTCAGCCTTTCGCACCTGTTCGGCCTCGGATGCATCTTTAGAAAGTTGCTCCTCACCTTCGGTCAAATTTTCGTCCTTTGCTTCGGGAGCCGAATCACTAACAGTATTGTCACCGCTAGGATTGTTACCCGACCTTGCATTGGACGCGTCCGTATTCGGATCCGAATCACTGGGCTGCTGATCGGTGCCAGAACCTTGACTCTTGCTACTTGGATCACCACCATCGATATCGGATTTACTTCCCCCTTGGCCATTAGGTGATTGCTGACCTTCGGCATCCTCGGCTTCCCCGGTACCGCCATTTGGATCGGCGTTTGGATCGTCATTTGGATCGCCGTTTGGATCGTCGCCTTCGGCCTCACTGTCATCCGCCGGATCACCGGCCGATCCACCGGCACCTTCCTGCGAATCACTTGGTTGCTGAT
>JALZWN010000223.1 GCA_023300235.1 Mariniblastus sp. | reverse complement strand
AGTGGTGGGTGTTTCCGAGACCGAATGCACGCTTCTTTCGCGGAGCGAAAGGCGACTATCTGTGGGCGACTATCCTCGGCGTGACGAAATCAACAGGCCCGTTCACACAGAAATAAACTAATCGTTCGTTTGCACGTAGGCTTTTTCTTCCTCATACAACGCCATGCGAACCTGATGAGGAGAATCTTTGGCTTGAGCGTCGTCCGCCAAAGTTTCAGCGCCGATAAGTTTGATCACTTGGCTTTGGCTTTGTTTGGCGTCTGCAAAATCGCCAACGGCGGCTTGGGCGGCGGCGAGCGTTTCCAGCATTGCGACGGTTGGTGAGCTGCTACGGTCGACGCAAGGCTTAATCAAAGCGACCGATTTTCCGGCGTCTCGAATGCTCACATCGCTGGCGGTTGCTAACACCCAAGCCGTACGCTGGTCTGCCAAATCTGCAAGCTTGGTCGATCCACCAGCCAGTTGGTCGGCAGGGATAATCTTCCTCGCTGCGGCGTAGTCAGCCAAAGACACTTTCCAGGCTCCAGCGGCCGCGTGGCAATCGCCTCGATTAACCAAGGCCACGACGTTGGCTGGATATGCCTTGATAACCGCGTTGAAATCAACGAGTGCCGGTTCGAACTTTTCCAACGCTACGTAGGCATGCCCCCGGCCTGTAAGTGCTTGAGCATCGTCCTGGGTCAGGCGGAGTACTGTGGTGTAGTCCATGACGGCCAGTTCGTATTTGCCGATCGCCGACAACGCTTCAGCTCGATTGAAGTAACCTTGCGTGAAGTCAGCTTTGAGCCCGACCGCTTTGGTAAAGTCACTTGCGGCTTTCAGGTACTGCTCGTCCAATATGTACGCGATGCCGCGCGAGTTGAACGTGCGGCAACGCGCGGTGTCGATGGCGATGGATTCATCAAAGTCATTCAACGCTTGCTTGGATGCGATTTTGTATTGAGCCACATTGTCGATGGCTTTGAGTTGCTTCGCGGTTTCGTAGCGATGGTTGCCTCGACGGTTCAGCGCCCACGCTTTAAGCGACCGGACGTAAGCGAAGTACTTTTCGCTGAGGCCGGCTTTGATGCCCGTGTCGCACTTGGCGATCATCGCGCTGAGTTGTTTCGATGATTTGGCGGTTTTCGTTAGGCCGAATAGGTCAGCAGCCAGTTTCTTTTGAGCGGGCAATGCAAGCTGGGTTTTAACTGCTTCTTTGGTTGCGGTATCCGCGGCTTCATCGATTGCTGTTTCGTTTTTCGTTGGCGTAGCGGGCGCCAACTTCGCCGCTTCCTCGATCTGAAGGCCACCGGCGTAAGAACTTCCCGCAAGAGACAGACCGAATGCCGGTGCTGCGATCAACAGGGAAGCTAACTTCGTCAGATTCTGTTTGCGTTTCATACGGAAACCCTCCTTGGATTCGGTTTGATTTTGAGTTTGATGGCTTAGAGCAATCCGTTTGGTTCAGCCTTTTTTGGCTGAACCTTTTTTGCTTAAATCTTTTAACGGTCCTACGCCTGAGGCTCGGTCATCCGCATCGGATCTAACGCTTCGGCCAACTGGTCGGGCGGCAGGAGCTGTTGTTCTTCGCAAAGTTCGCGAATCGTTTTGCCTGACTTGAACGCGTCCTTGGCCAGCTTGGAGGCTTTTTCGTAACCGATGTAAGGATTTAAACTGGTACACATCGACAAGCTTTTTTCCACAAACGATTCGCAAACGTCGATGTTCGCTTGCATCTCTGCTGCACAAAACTCAACGAACGCGTTCGTACCGTTGGACAGCAACATGATGCTCTCCAAAGTCGTCTGGCACATGACCGGCATCATGATGTTCAACTGGAACTGTCCGCCAGCGGCGCCGCTGACCGTGATGGTTTGGTCGTTGCCGATGACTCGAGCGGTAAATTGCATCATGCTCTCGCACATCACGGGGTTTACTTTGCCCGGCATGATTGAGCTGCCTGGCTGGCGGGATGGCAATGCGATTTCGTAGAAACCACAACGCGGGCCTGAGCCCAACCAGCGAATGTTATTGGCGACGTTGAACAAAGTCGTGGCGATCGACTTCAAATGCCCGTGGCACGAAACCAAGCCGTCGCGTTGAGCGTTGGCTTCGAAGTGGTTGACGGCTTCGACAAACGGCACGCCGGTCGCTTTGGCGAGTTCGATAGAAACTCGGTTGCCGAATTCAGGATGAGTGTTGATGCCAGAGCCGACTGCCGTTCCGCCGACGGGCAACTCAGTGACATCCGCAACCGCTTGTTTGGCTCGTTCGATCGATAGTTCGATCTGGCGAGCCATCCCGCCGATTTCTTGGCCCAGTCGAAGAGGCGTCGCGTCCATCAAGTGCGTGCGACCGATCTTGATGATCTGGTCCCAAGCTTTGGCTTTTTCATTCAACGTATCGGCAAACCGCTGCAACGCAGGAATCAGTTGATTGGTGAGCTCGACGCCCGCCGCAACATGAATCGCCGTTGGGAACGTATCGTTGGTACTCTGCCCCATGTTCACGTGATCATTAGGGTGGATTGGTTTTTCAGCTGCGAAGCGATCGCCGCCAGCGATTTCGACCGCTCGGTTGCTGATCACTTCGTTGACGTTCATGTTGCTGGAGGTTCCGGAACCCGTCTGAAACACATCGATCGGGAACTCGTTGTCCAGTTTGCCGTCGACGACGTCTTGGCAAGCGTCCAGCATGGCTTTGATTTGATCGTCTTTTAACGGGTTCTTGCCAGTGCCGCTCAGTTTGCCAAGATCACGGTTGGCGATCCCGCACGCGAGTTTGACTCGACCCATCGCGCGGATCATCGCGATCGGCAGTTGCCAGCCGGAGACCGGGAAGTTTTCTACGGCTCGTTGAGTTTGAGCACCGTAGTAGGCTTGGGCGGGGACATGGACGTCGCCCATGCTGTCGGTTTCGATACGAGTTTTTTTGTCTTGAGAGTCGGTCATTGTATTTTGGTTGATGGACGGCTGGTCGTTTCGCAGGGCTTCGCGAGTCAAGCTCGTGTTGCCGGCGATTAGTCTCAGCAAATTTCCATTTCTTTGCTTGATCGGGTTTAATCGAATAAATTTCAGCCGGTATGATAAGCGTTGTCCAAGTTCTTTCAAAACTCAATTTGCCCAGATTGTTGACGGATGCCCGAAAAAATAACCTTTCATCAAATTCGCAAAGAATACGCCGATCGAGGAATCGACGAGTCTAGCTTGCCTAAAGGCCCAATGGAGTTGTTTCAGCAGTGGTACGCGATTGCCGAAGAAAACCAACCCGGCGAGTGGGTGGAGGCGAATGCGATGTCGGTGGCGACTGCTGGCGTGGATGGCCGAGTCTCCAATCGGTACGTGTTGCTCAAGGGCGTGGATGCGGATGGGATTCGGTTTTATTCGAACTACGATTCGGATAAAGGCCGCCAGATTGCGGAAAACCCGCGAGCAGCGGCGTCGTTTCTGTGGGCTTACTTGGGCCGGCAGGTGAGGTTCGAAGGGGCGATCGTAAAAACGTCTCGTGAAGATTCGGAAGCGTATTTCCACTCGCGGCCTAGAGGTTCGCAGTTGGGAGCCTGTGCGTCGATCCAATCGGCGGAAGTTGAGTCTTGGGAGGTGCTGGGGGAGCGGAAGGCAGAGCTGGAAGCCCAGTATGCGGATCAGGATATTCCGCTGCCGGATAACTGGGGTGGCTACAAAATCGTCCCCGACCGTATCGAGTTCTGGCAGGGGCGTTCCAATCGCTTGCACGACCGGATTGTGTTTGAGCTAAAGGACGGTCAGTGGCGACGGTTTAGGGTTTCGCCTTAGGGTTTCGCCGGAAGTCGAAACGTGTGGTGATGGGCTTCTAGTCTGTCATGCGCGTAGACAGGCTGGACGCACCAAGTCCACATTTGATTCACTTTGTGAATGTTAGCAATCGCTACGCGCTTTCGCGATTGATTGCATCTTCGCTGATGTGGCCGTCGTCGCTGACGTCTTCGAAGCGGACGCTGACTCGTTTTGAAACGCCAGACTCTTGCATCGTGATGCCGTACAAGGTCGTTGCGGCGGTCATGGTTTTTTTGCTGTGCGTGACGATTACGAATTTCGTCCAACCGAGGAAGCTTTTCAGCACGTCGATGAAACGACCGATGTTTGCTTCGTCAAACGGAGCATCCACTTCGTCCAACACGCAAAACGGACTCGGGCGGAATTGGAAAATCGCCATCAACAACGAAACCGCCGTCAACGCTTTCTCTCCACCGCTCAACAACGAGTTGTTAAACTCGGGTTTGCCCGGTGGCGTGGCGATGATGTCGACGCCGGCTTCCAAAGGATCCACGTCGGGTTCAAGAACGATGTCGGCCTTGCCGCCGCCAAAGGTCTGACGGAACAACTTCTGGAAATTGCCGCGAATGATCTCGAGTGTTTCCACAAACAACTTGCGGCTGTCGTTGTCGATACGAGCAATGATCTTTTGCAGCGTTTCTTTGGCTTGGACCAAATCCTGGTACTGCTGGTCCATCGCAAGGTAGCGAGATTCGAGGTCTTCAAGCTCTTGCAACGCGTCAAGGTTGACCGAGCCGATGGAGCTTAGCTTGCGACGCAAATCCGAAATCTCGCCGTCGATTTCATCTCGATTCAACGAAAGAGCGACGGTTTCTTCGTCTTCGTCTTCGTCTTCGTCTTCGTCTTCGTCTTCGTCGCTCTCCTCATCTTCGTCGTTTTCTTCGTCCTCGAATTCTGTTTCTTCTTCGTCCGTTTCTTCCTCGTCGTCTAACTCCTCGTCGTCCACTTCATCATCATCCGGCGTGGCCGCGATGGCGAGCGTGGGTGTACTTGGTTGGGGCTGGGCGTTCGCAATGTCGATCCCGTAGTCATCCAACATTCGCTCGGCCAACTGTTCGCGTTGCAAGCGAAGTTGTTCCAGGCGAGATTGTTGCTGGTGGACTTTGTCCTGAGCAAAACGAAGTTGCTCTTGCTTGCCCCGCAGTTCCATTGACACTTGCTTGCGGTCGGCATCGAGTTCACTGCGAGTCAGGTTTAGCTTTTGCAGCGATTCGTCGACGCTCTCGTACTGTTGGCGAAGTTCAGTCAGTTGCTTGGTCGCCGCTCCGATTTCTTTTTCGGCAGTCCCCGACGCTTGCGAATCCGCGTCGACTTGCTCGGTCGCTTGTTTATGAGCGGCGTCTTGTTCGTCGAGTTCCTGACGGAATTGGGCGACGCGAGACTGCATGCCTTCTAAGACTTGTTCGGCCTTGGCGAGTTTACTGGTGATCGCGCTGGTTGATTTTTCGACTTGCTTACGCTGCAATCGAAATTCGGCGACGGAAGTATCGCACTGGCCGACCAATGCCAGAATCGCGGCGATCGCAGTTTCTTTTAAACCAAGTTGGCCTCGTTGCGAGGTTAGCTGCTGTGAGGTAGCTGCGATTTTGTTTTCGTTGCCGGTTAGTTCTTCATTGGCAGCGGCAAGCTGTTTGTTGACGGTAGCAAGTTGTTTTCCTGCGGCGGCGTGTTCTCGTTGGTGGTCTTTCAAGCGTGTCGCGATGTCGGTGTTTTCTTCGAGCTGCGTTTGGGCTTTGTTTTCGGTAGTCTCAAGTTTTTCGGTCAGCTTTTTGACTTGCTCGCGACAAGTTTCTTGCTCGCCATCGAGCCGTTCGATCTCGCGTTTAAGGGCTCGGAGTTCACTGCGACGCGAAACGAGGCCCGCGGTGGTAGATTTTGGGCCGACCACGACCGAGCCGTCGGCTTCCACGATTTCGCCGTCGAGTGTGATGAAGCGAACGCGATCAGCAGATTCGTGATTGGCTCGTAAATCGATGGCGATGTTGAGCGTTTTCACCAGCCAGGTTCCGCCGAGCATTTTGCGGATGAATTCGGCGTACTGCGGTTGAACTTGAACCAGCCGATCGGCGCGGCCGATGACGCCTTCGACGCCGTTTAAATTGATCTCTGGATCGGCGCCAAGTGTTGGAGGTTCGTCCAGCTGGATCAAGCCGACGCGTCCGCCAAGCTTGAGCTTTTCGGCTGCGATCTGACTGATTAGCTTCTCGCCGTTGACGATCACAAACTGAGCGATGTCGCCGAGGGCCACGTCGACGAGCGCGGCGTGTTGTACGTTGACGTTGACGAGATCCGCGACCAAACCGATCACTTCTGACATCGGGCCAGTTTTGTCGTCGGCGCGTTTGAGCAGTTCACGGGCACCGGCGTTGATGCCTTCGAGGCTTTTTTCGAGTTCTTCGATGACTTGGGCACGTTGAGTCATCCCGGCATACTGAGTGGTCAAGTCAGTCAGTCGTTGGCGGCGTCCGTCAAGCTCTTCCTTGGTGGATTGGAGTAGTTTGCGGGTTTGGGCGAGGGCCGAGTCTTTGCCGTCGGCTTCTTGTTCGAGTTGTTGGGCTTGCTGTTTGGCTTGATCGAGCGTTTGCTGTAGCTGGGTTTGTGATTCGGTGAGCTGTTGGGTCGTTTGAGTCAATCGGTTTTTTGACTCTTGGAAATTCAATAGCTGCGAGTCGGCGGCGCTGACGGTTCTGCCAAGTTGACTGACGAAAGAGATCAGTTGCTGGTGCTCCCCGCGTTTGGTTTCGGCGAGCGATGTTTTTTCAAGGATTGAACTGTCGAGCTGACTGGCGTTGGTTTCAATTTGTTGCAATTGATCGCGGGCTTCGCGATAGTTTAGTTCTGCCGCTTCAGCTTCCTTTTCGGTTTTCGCGATTCTTGCTTCGGCTTCGGACTTGCGTTTTTTGGCAAGCTTCAATGCTTCGTCAAGTTGAGTTTGTCGCAGGGAGATGTCTTTTTGACGAGCCTGATTTAGCTGAAGGCTAGATTCGGTGCGGGCGATTTGTTCTCGTAGTCCGGCCGAATTGTCTTGAGCGGTTTGGTACTCTTGGGACGCTTTGTCTAAGTCGTCTTCAACTTTTTTGGTGCGCTCTTCAAATGCTTTGATCTCTTTCGAAGCGACCTGGACGGCTTCCTGTTCCGTTGTGAGGGAAGTTTCAATCGATGTTAGTTTCGCGCTAAAATCACGCCAGTCCTTGGCCCCGGCGTGTGTGCGCAGATCTTGCAAGCGGTCGGAGTATTCTTTGTAGCGAGAGGCTTTGGAGGCTTGGGCTTTAACGCTGCGGTAGCGGCTGCCGACTTCTTCGACGATGTCGGCGAGGCGGATCAGATTTCGTTCGACTCGCAACAGGCGTCGTTCGGCGTCTTTTTTCTTGGCTTTGAATCGGCTGATGCCAGCGGCTTCTTCGAAGATGATTCGACGTTCTTTGGCGTTGGTCGACAACATCCGTTCGACCTTGCCTTGTTCGATCAAACTATAGGCGTCGGTGCCAACTCCGGTGCCGCGGAAGAGTTCGCGAATGTCTTTTAGGCGGCAGGTTTCGTTGTTGATCAGGTATTCTGATTCGCCGCTGCGGTAGACTCGCCGAGTGACTAAAACTTCGTCGGCGTCGAAGGCGAAACGTTTGTCGGAGTTGTCTAGGACGATCGTCGCGGTGGCTGCGTTGGCGGGTCTGCGGCCATTGCTGCCGCCGGATCCTTTGAAGATCACGTCCGACATGTCCTTGCCGCGAAGGCTCTTGGCGCTTTGTTCGCCCAGGACCCACTTGATGGCGTCAACGATGTTTGATTTGCCGGATCCGTTGGGGCCGACGACGACGGTGACGCCCGGTGGGAACTCAAACCGCGTCTTGTCGGCGAAGCTCTTAAAGCCGCTTAATTCGAGGGCTTTGAGCATTGAAGGGCACCGTTACGATGAAAAGGAAAAGGCTGTTTTGGGTCGTCTTGATTTGCGGCAGCAACGAAGTTTGAGCTGCGTTTATAAAACGATTGGTGGGGTAAAACGATTTGTTGGAGGTTGTTATTTAATCGGTTTGATCCAGTTTAAAAACTGGTTCACGCCGCTTACCGGTTTGATGTCTTCAAAGTCGCTCGCAACACGCTGCGGCTTGCGGCGGCTGAGGTCGAGTTTCGGTGCGGCGTTGATTGCGAGTTCGGCGTTTAGTGATCCGTTTTCGCTTGCTTGACGAAGAATCTTTATTTGACTGCTGAATCCATAGCCAAGGTCGGCCAACGTGCGGATCAAGTCAGCCGCTTGAGTGGTGCAAACTCGTTGTTCCCTTGTAAAGTCAGGCAGGTAGGCAGTTACGGCCAGCAGTCCGTTTTCGCTACTTTTGATGGTCAAACCAGACTGCACGTGCAAGAAGTTGTCATTGAACGATGCCTTGCTACCGAAGACGACGATTTCTGCGCGATTCCTGGTCGAAATATGAATCGTTGGGTTCGCGGTCGTATCTACTTCGTGCAAAAAGAATTCGTTGGTAAGGTAATCACCCGTGACGATTGGATCGTCTTGGTTTTGTTTTCGAATTGCTTTGAACGCACCGTAGCGAAGTTCGATTTCTGGGTGGTTGAAAAACTCGGACAGCGTGTTGGCTGACTCGCGACTGTCCATGGATGCCAGTGCTGCAAACGCGTGCCAGCGGTAGCTCTTGTCTGCTTTGGCGGCGGCGATCAATTCTGAAGTACCGCCGGTATCGCCCATGTAAGCCAGTGCTTCGGCGGCGTGAAAGCGTACTTCCAGATCGTTGTGCAAAAGAGCCGCTTGTAAGACCGGTTTGGCTTCGTCTCCGATTGCTTCTAGTTGCATCGCAGCTAAGCCCGATTGGGTCGGTTGGCCGATTTGTGCTTCTAGTTCAGACAGACGTTCTTTGAGTTGCCCGCTGTTTTCAGCAAAGACCAATTGATTCAAAACCGATGCGTAGCGTCCGATATTGTGGCGGTAAACCTGTGGTACTCTGAGCGTGATTTTGCGGTCGGTCTTTGGTTCGGCTACGCCATCGTGCCCAAGGTTGGTTCGGTAATGGAAGCGCTTGTTGATGGCTTGCGTGATTTGCAACGCGGTCCGTTGGTCGATCTCTTCGCCGTGGATTCGCAAGCCGAGGTGTCGATCGATGGTCGTTTTGCCACCGGCAGGGACGGTTGCTTGCAGAGCATCGTCGTGGTCGTCACTGTCATTTAGAAGCGATCGAATAATGACTGGCCCACTGGCTGTCGCCGAAACGCTTCCTTTTTTGACTCGGTTGCCGAGGTTAGCCATTTTGCGAAGCCGCGTTTGCATTAGCACGCCGCTGTCGATAGAAGTCGCATTGGAATCGGACATGGTCACGACATGAAGATCAAAGTAGTCGCCAGCTTGTGCGCCCGGTGGAATTCTGCCTTCGACGATGACGAGTTCGGTGTTTTTGTCCGCCATTAATTCTGGGACATTGTCAGCGCTGTTGCTCAGTCGTAGCTCGCGTTGCAAATGCTCGCGTTGGCCAGATTCGATTGGAGCAGAACCGGTTCCGTTGAGATCGGTGGCTAAGCCGATGCCGTAAACTTTGGCCGAGTCTAAACCGACCATGCCGCAGATTTCGCCGACCGAACGTGGCCCTGACTGGATGCTATTGTTGGCGTACTTGCTTATGTTTAGTGGTTCGTCCGAAGATTGGCCGCGACGAATCATGTTTTGACAACCAACGCTCGAAGCAATCACGCCAGCCAAAAATAAGCGACGACCGATCTTTAAGAATTGATCGCGGTTGGTAGTTGTTTTGGATTGATCAGTTTTCATCACAAGCCTTCCTTGGCATTGATTCGATTGGACGACAGAAGTTGAGCTTGACCAAGCGCGGACGCACCTCGAGCGCAATCTTCTGCGGTGGGGAGGGTAGAAAATCGAAGCAGCGGCGTCAACCGATCCAGTGCTAGCGGCTGTGTGAATCAGTTTTGCAAATTAGGAAGTCGCTATCAATGCTGGTCTGATGCGTGAGCGAGGATTTCCATGGCTTGCTCGCTGACGCGTTGAGCTATCAGAACGCCCAGATTCAAAAATTGATTTGCCTTCGTGCTGGCGGGCGTTTTGTAGAATGTCGCGGTGTCTTGACGAGGGCAGGGCAGGGCAGGGCAAGTTAGTGTGGGGTGGCCTGGGTTGGCTGCGGGCACTGGGTGGCTTGCGTTGTCCCGGCTTAGACTTTTTGGTTCCACTGATCGGTCGAATACTTCTCTCGCAAAAGCAAGTCGCATTGTTCGTTTAACTTGGTAAGCCGCTGCGTCGTTGGCGATGGTTCAAAACTAGCCGACCAAGTCCGCGCGATCGCCTCGGTCAGTTGGTCGACTGAGGTATCGAGTTGAGCCAAAAAGCTGCGGTGGTCTCGTTGCTGGCGGTACTCGGGTTGGCGAATGGGTTTTCCCAAGCAGTTTGCAATCAGGTCAATTTCTAAATCACAAATCATCGTGCCGTGGTAAACAAACCAATTTCGTTTGCAACGCAAGGCATTGCCTGAGACCTTTTGACCGCCGACCGTCAAGTCTGATGTGCCGCTGATTTCGGCGTCGATTCCCAGTGTCTTTAACGCGTCCTGCATCTTTGACATTACGAAATGATGAGCTCGATCGAGCAACCGTAATTCTGGCCGCAAGCGATAGTCTAGCAACACGGCGTACATCAAACAGCCAGGCCCGGTCACGATCGATTGACCGCCGCTGCATCGCCGGACCACTGGGATCTGTTGTGTTTTGCAGAACGAATGTTCGACTTCGGTTTTCCAAGGTGAACTGCGGCCGAGCACCACCAGCGGCGATGTGGGTTGCCACAGTCGCAGCACTTCCGGATGGTCCGTTGAAGCCTCGGCTACTTCTAGCAGTGCCTCGTCCAATGCAATGTTGGCCAGAGGATTTTCAAGGGTCAGGTCGAGTCGAAACATACGTGTAGGATTAGTTTAGGTTTTTTTAAAAACGGGAAACACCCGCGACGCAGTTTAGAATTGTCAGCGTTGCGTCATGAGCAAGGTAGGCCAGGCTATCTGAGAAAGCTATCGATCTCTTTGACGGCATCGTCGACGAACGATTTAAATTGTTCAAACAATTCGCTCACACCGATCAAATCCAGGTCCGCCGCCGCGGTTTCTTCGATTCTGCCGGCGGCTTGCGACGCATGCATCGCGCCCAAGTGTCGCAAGGAACCGCGCAAGCTGTGTGCACTCAAACGTACCTCACGGTGGTTGCCCGACTCGATCGCGAACTCGATGTCTTGGACTAGCTTTGCTTGATCGCTGACAAAAACTCGTAACAGCTCTTTCAATAAACCTTCATCGCCGCCGACGGTTTCGTAAGCCGCGTTCCAGTCAATCGAGCTGGCCGCGGCTTTCGGTTTGGTTTTTGGTTTGTAGACGGTTGTATGGTGGCCCGTCAACCGGTCGATCAGCGCGTACAACGCAGGCGCGCGAATTGGTTTGGCTAGGTACTCGTCCATCCCCGCAGCCAAGCACCGGTTGCGATCGGCCGGACTGGCATCAGCCGTTACGGCAATGATGGGCACGCGTTGTCTTGTTTCGCTTTGCAATTTCAAGATTTCGTTAGTCGCATCAAAGCCATCCATTTCTGGCATTTGTACATCCATCAGAATTACATCGAACGTTTCTTTGGCGAACCAAGCCACGGCTTCGGCTCCGTTATTGGCGACCACGACTTCGTGTCCGGCTCGTTCCATCAACGCTTTGATTAGCGTTTGGTTGACCGCATTGTCCTCAACCACCAAAACCTGCAATCGACTCTGCGGCGGCGCTCTAAGTACAGTGCTGTTCGGTTGTGACGACGTTGAGATTTGTTCGACAAAATTACTGTACAGTGAACTGATGCACTCGAACAAGTCGCTGTCCTTGACCGGTTTGAGCAACTGTTGATCGATCCCTAGTTTCGCTCGCGATTGACTGATGTCTCGCGTAGTTGAATTGGCAAGAAAGACAACCGCAAGTTCCGCTCCACGTTCGTGCCGCCGAATCCGTTGGACCAACGAACATGCGCTTTGGTCGGGCAATTCAATATCCGTCAGCATTAGATCAAACGGCTGCCCGGCGTCACAGCGGTGTTGGAATTTTTCAATCGCAGTTTTAGCCGAATTCACTACTTCTGCGACCACGCCTCGGCCTTGTAGTCGCGTCAGGAAATTGTCGCCGAGCGGAATTGATTTGGTCACCACCAATGCGTTGCAACCAGCCAGCGGGTCAGCGTTTTCGGCTGGCGGAGCAACGGGACGCCTATCTACTTGGACGTCAATGGAAAAACTGAATGTCGAACCAAACCGAGGTTGGCTTTCCACTTTCAGCTCGCCGCCCATCAAACCGACCAGTCGCGAAGAGATCGCTAATCCAAGTCCCGTGCCGCCGTAGTTCCGCGACGTCGACGTATCGGCTTGCTCGAACTCTTCAAAAATCCGTTTTTGTTTCTCCGGCGAAACTCCAACGCCGGTATCGGTCACCGAGAAAATCAACCGCACCAAGCTTTTGTCATCGCTTTCTGGCCGAGTCGTCCGATCGCGGACGACTGACAGTTTAACATGCCCCAGTTCGGTAAACTTGATTGCGTTGGAAACTAAGTTCACCACGATTTGACGCAATCGTACCACGTCGCCAATGATCTCCACCGGCGTGTCAAGGCAGAACGCACAGAACAGCTCCAGGCCTTTATCGTGTGCCCGCAATCCCAGCGAGCGTAGAGTGTCGCCGAGGCTTTCGCGCAAATCAAATCGTTGATGTTCAAGCTCGATCTTGCCGGATTCGATCTTCGAGAAATCTAAGATGTTGTTGATCAACGACAGCAACGACTCTGCGGAAATCTGGACCAATTCCAAGTGCTCGCGATCGTCCGGGTTTTTGGAGGTGGTCAGCATCAGATCCGTCAACCCGATGATGCCGTTCATCGGCGTCCGGATCTCGTGGCTCACGTTGGCCAAAAAATCGCTTTTAGCTCGACTCGCCGCTTCCGCGATTTCTTTCGCCTGCCGCAACGCTTCCTCAGCAAGCTTCCGATCGGTCACATCCCAAAAAATGCACTGCACACCAATTAGCTTGCCATCGTTATCCAGCAGCGGCGCTTTGATCGTTTCCACAAAAACGTGTTTGCTGGATGGGTGCGATTCGACATCGCGAAAGGTTTGCCGAGTTTGCATGACCCACTGGTCGTCTTTTTGAAACTTGGCGGCGTACTCTGGAGCAAACATGTCCGCATCGGTTTGGCCGAGAATTGGAGCCATCGAAGTCAAACCTGCCGATTCAAAATACCGTCGGTTCGCAAACACAACTCGTCCGTCGACATCTTTGTGGATCACACTGACGGGCAGATTATTTACCAGCGATTTAAATCGAGCCGACCCCTGGAGCTGTCCAGTCGTCACGTCCTCGGATGCCTTGGAGGCGATCGCGATGGCAGTGGTCGCGATTTTGGCGTCTGGATTGGGCGAGCAAGTTCGTAAGCGGACGTTGTATTGAACCGTCTGGTCCGCCACCTTCATTCGCAGTTTTAAAACTCGCTCAAGCTGCGAACCATCCGCGATTCGGGTGACCAGATCCAGATCTTGCGGGTCGATCCGGTCGAACCAATTGGTTGACGGGATCAAAGAAATCGTGGCAGCTTCGGAGTTTGCCACCAGTATTTGTCCGGTGGGAATATGAAAACACCACGCCGGTTGTTCGATCATGCTGAGCAGATCGAACAAATGGCAGTGTTGTTTTTGAAATTCAGACGCCAAACCGGCGTTGGCTGGTGTATCAGCCATTTGGCCTCTCCTGGTCGAGGGAGCCTTGAACGGCGGCGACTAGCTTACGGCAGCGATTGCAGCTTCGTAGTTTGGTTCCTGAGCGATTTCAGGGATTAGCTCGGTGTAAGTCACTTTGCCTTCGGTGTCCAAAACAACGATCGAGCGAGCCAACAGGCCCTGCAAAGGACCATCAACGATCGATACGCCGAAAGAGTTACCAAAGCCATCGCAGCGGAACGCTGACAGGTTGGTTACGTGCTCAAGCTGGTTGCTTTCGCAAAAACGCTTTTGAGCGAACGGCAAGTCCTTCGAAACGTTGACGATCACGGTGTTGTCCAAGCTACCAACTTTTTCGTTGAACGCTTTGACCGACAACGCACACACCGGAGTGTCGAAACTCGGCATGGTGCTGATGACAACTTTTTTGCCGGCGAAGCTGGCCAATGTTGCATCGCTTAGATCGCCACCGACCAGAGTAAAGTCAGGCGCTGCTGCGCCGACGGCAGGTAGGTCGCCAGAAGTGTTGCAAGCGTTTCCTTTAAGAGTAATTTCAGCCACGATAGGTCTTTCTTAAGTTTTGTGTCAGAGACACGGTTTCATTTAATTTATTTGTACGAGTGGAAACAAAGGTTGTTTCCGCCGATCGAATTCAGGGTAAGTCAGTTTTTGAATTTGCTAAGTGTGGAGATGGGCTTCCAGCCTGTCTGCGCGCATGACAGGCTGGAAGCCCATCACCACATTTCCTCGCTTACGCGTCGGGCTACCATTTGTAGCGCCTTGCTGATTTTTAAAACTAATTCACCTCGAAGTTTGTATCGTTTTGTTGGTTTGCGTTTTGATTGGTTTGCGTTTTGCTGGTTTTGTTTGATTTGCTTTCGGCGAACCGCCGAGGCGATTTAGAATTCGTCCAAGCCATCGATATCAATGCCGAGTTCGTCTTCTTGGTTCAAATCGAATTCTTCCCCGTTGACCTCGAGTGTGTAGCTTGAAATTACAAAATCAACGGAATCTCCAGACTGCTCGGACACGCAAGTCACCGTACCGCTGGCCTTGGGGCCTGATACATCGAAAACAAACATTGGCCCTTGCCCTGGGGTGGTGCCAAGTGTCTCTCCGTCGATTGCGACTGGGGTGCCGAGGTTCTGTTTGGCGACACTGGAGCTTTCGATAAAGCTCTTCGCCTCCCGCCGCACCTCGTCAATTTTGCTCAGCCCAAACCAGACCACTCCGCCAAAGCAGAGCACCGTCATTAGTCCCAAGCATCCGCAGCCGCCGAAAATCCACTTTAGCTTCCCGCCGGTCCTTTCAGGAGGACTGTCAAAGTTGCCCATGGTAACAGTTGCATTGTTGTCAATTCCCATCGTTTGCTCTCTTTTTAATTTTTCGTAGTCCGCACTGCCAAAGCCAATCTGCGATTCCAACGCCCGGTATTGCTTTGGCACCGAGAAATATCGCCGTGCGTGAAACTGAGCCATACGATGACGCAATTCCAGATTCTAGCGAGATCATCCACGTTGGCAACGGTCGCCAGCGGATCGATGTCAATCGACTACTTGTCGGACGTCTGTTCTAGATCCTCGGAGTCATTGCCTTCATAGAAATCGGGTTCTGGTCGGCGAACTTGTGGGATACCGTTTTCGTCCGATTGCAAGGGCGGCAACGTGTAAGTGCGTTTTTCATCGATCAAATAAATCTCGTCCATCTCGGTCTGGTCAACGTCCTTCCGCAGCAGTAAATAGATCGCAGAAGTCAAACACCAGAACAAGCCATGCAAGAACGCGGCGGCGAGCGATTTGATGACCGCATTCCAAAAGTTGATCGCCGAACGTCCAGCTTGAAACATTGTCGACGGTTCGGTGACGTTCCCGTCGGCATCTCTGGGCAACCCCATCACTAGCTCATCAAGTCGGTTGCCGCCGAACAGATTTGCACCCCATGACACCGACCAGTACGTCAACGCCACGACCCCATCGGCCAGCGACGAAACGATCACCCACGCAACGCCACCAAAGAAAATTGCCAGCAACGCGTAAAACAAATAGTGAAACGGACGCTGGAATACGTAAGCGAACGAACGCGTAATGCTGTCGAAAGAATTTTGGCTTTCACAAGCAATGCTGGCCACCATCAACGGCCAGCCAAAGCACAGCCCCAGTAACAGAATGCTCATCAAGATCGAAATGCCAATCACGATGAACCACAGCAACCCGACCAGCAACACGCCAATATCGAGCCCCATCAGCAACCCGAGGATGAACGTTGGGATGCACAGTACGACCACGGCCAACAGCGGCGCGACGATCGAACCGAACGCAGTCGTCCAGTTGACGACTGCGAATTCAAACGCGTCATCCAGTCCCGCATGCTCGCCACGAGTCAGCCGCAGTAAAGCAACGCGACAGATTCCCAGCCCGGCAAAGCTCCACACCACCATCGTCCATAGCGAACCGAACAAGTAATAAAAGAATTGGTCCAGGCCGATCCCGCGATTGAACATCTTTGCGGCCGGCGAAACCAGCTGGTCAAACACTTCGCGCGGGCCGGTGATTCGAACGCCTAAAATTTCTAACGGTTCTAGCCCATCCGCCGTATCAGAAAACACCCCGCGATAGGGGCTCGAATTGTTTTTTAGCTCTTCAACGTTTGCCGTCTGCGTCGCTTCTGACAGGCAGAATTCGCTGATCCACCAGCCCACCGGTGTCGCCGCCACGGCCAGCAGAGCCAGAGTGAGAACCGTAAAACTCGTCGCAATCGGCAAAGTTTTAAAAATGATCGTCCATGGGCAAAGATCTGCCCAAGAAATTTTCTGGATGACAACTGGTCGGTCGGTCACGATTGTTCCGTCAAGAAGTGGTTAGGTTTTTGAATGACAGCATTATAAAACACCGAGCCAGAAACAGAAACCAGTTCACCGCCCGCTAGCGAAAGTTAGCCAAAACTCTCTGGTCGTCGTATAATCAGGAGGTATTTGCATCTGGGATTTGAGCGTGCCGAGGTTTTAAAGGTAGAACATCTGCTTGGCTCGTAGTAAATTATCGGACCTGCTATCCAATAACGACTCTCTCTCTGCTCCAACATTCCGCTGGCTCGCCTTTATAGATGGCGAGCTGGCGTGAGTGAACTTCCTTCCTAAGACTTTAACGAACTACGATGAAACGATTTTGCATTGCTATTCTGGCGCTTTCCGTCGTCTTAAGTGTTTTCTGCTCCGCAGTCCAAGCTCAGTATCGGTATCAACCGGCCTACCAGCCCGGTTATCGTCCGGTGCAACCGCAGGTCTATCGCCCGGTGCAGCCGCAAGTCTATCGCCAGCCGCAGGTCTATCGTCAGCCGCAAGTCTATCGCCCTCAACCAACCTACCAGCCTCAACCCGTCTACCGCCCCGCGCCGACTGCCCCCGCGGCTCCGGTCGCTCCGGTCGCGACTAAGCGCCGTGACGTTCAAACACAAAACGGAAAACTAACCGCGGGCTATCCGGCACCCGCTGCCCCGGCGGCCATCTCAAGTGAATTGAGTCGACAGAGTTTCAAAAACCCAAGCCTTGACCTGCTGCGCCGTCTTGGCGAAGAAGCCCCCGCAATCTCCGACGGGAAACCCTACACAAAGTTTCCTCGGCTCTCGGGTGAGTTTGAACCGCAGCGGGCAATGTTGCTGAGCATTAGCGATTTGATGTACCAGCACCACGGCGTGCTGAAAGAGTTGATCATCAAAACGGCGGGTCACCTGCCGCTTGTGATTTTGGTCAACGACAAAAAACAACTTGAAACCGCCGTTAAGATTGCCGAAACAACTGGGGCGAAATTGGATCACGTTTCGTTTTTCGTTTTTAAATTAGACACCGTCTGGCTGCGTGACTTCGGTCCTCGATTTTTAGAAACCGAATCCGATCCGCGTTCAATCGATTTCTATTACGACGGCACACGCCCTAAAGACGATCAGTTCCCAAACCAGTGGGGCGAGCTTGCCGGCATTAAAAACACCACCGTCGAATGGACGCTGCAGGGCGGCAACTTGATCAGCAACGGAAAAGGCTTGGCCTTCACGTCGACTCGTTTCTTTGATGACAACCACGTGCAGTTTCCGTACCGCGACCGACCGGGCAACGTCGAATACGAACGACGAAAGCTAGTCGTCGACGCGTTCAAAAAAGAATGCAACATCGATCGTTTGTTATTCCTGCGACCACTGAACCCCGAAGCCACCAAGCATGTCGACATGTTGACGGCGTTTTTGGCTCCCGACCACATGCTTGTGGCTCGGGTTGACCCACGCTCCGATCCGGCCAACTCGCGGATCTTGGACGAAAACGCTCGCTTTCTTCGCACCGTCAAAGTCGACGGTCGCCCAATGCGTGTTGACCGAATCGACATCCCGCCGCGGCAGGGCAAATATTGGAGTCCTTACACGAACGTTATTTTTGCCAACGATCTTGTTTTGATCCCGACTTACAAAAGCGATTCACCGACCCTAGTCAATCAAGCGATCCAGACTTACCGGCGACTGCTGCCTGGCAAACACGTTAATACGATCGACATGACGACGATGCAGAAGCTAGAGGGAGCTTTGCACTGTCTTTCGGTCAACGTACCGGAATTCGTCAAGCTGCCCGAGGGGATGCTTAGTGCAGGGCAAGCCCGGAAAGTCCTGGACGGGACGATGGTAATGCCCAAGCCGAAGCGTTTGCTGGTTAATAAAAACGTTCGCGAAGGCCGCGATCCCCGGCCGAGTAAATTTCGTCGTAAGACGCAATCGCAGCCAAGTGAGCAAGAACCGGTCATGATTACCGGCGAAGTAGTCACCGGTTCGTTCGGAAATGCCACTCCAGTGTCGGGCGTTAAGAACGTTAGCGTCGCCAATAATCCCCCAAAGAAGAAGGTAAGTGACGCTCAATTGACCGCCGCGAACACTTACCGGCGAGTCTTTGTGAGCGAAACGGGAGAGTTTTCGTTGGATGCTTATGCCGTTAATTTGTCCCGCGGTAAAGTTTACTTAATGAGGATCTCCGACCGCCAGGTTATCCCGGTTGAGGTGGAAAAACTCAGTCGCGAAGACCGAGCGTGGATCACCAGAAATACATCCAGCATCCGCACTAACGGGCCACTTGTTAAGAAATTCGTCGCCGGCAGCGTGAACTGACCGTTCAAATCGAAGGGGATTTGGATTAAAATGTGGCCGGCGTTAGAAATGTCGGGGGCGTTAGAGCACGGATTGTTTTAGCGCTTGATCGCAACTGCCGCCAATTTTACATCCGTCCTTCTAAGTCACAGCTTCTATGAGTACCGTACGCGTTGTCGCACTGATTGTCTTTCTGCTGTCAGTGGTCGGGCAATGTCGAGCCGACATTTCGTTGCCGTCGATTTTTTCGGACAACATGGTTTTGCAGCGAGAAACGCAAACCAAAATCTACGGCACCGCCGAACCCAGACAAAAACTGACCGTTCAGTTTGGCGAAGTCATTCTTAAAACCACCACCGGCGCCGATGGTAATTGGTCGGTGATGTTGCCCACGGGCAAAGCGGGCGGGCCCTTTGAATTGATTGTGGCCGCTGCCGAAAGCGAACCGCAAGTCAAATTCAGTAACGTGATGGTCGGCGAAGTTTGGTTATGCGCCGGCGAGTCGAACATGCGTTGGCCAGTCAGCAAAGTTTTGAACGCCGGTCGTGAGATCGAAAATTCGATCGAGTTCCCCAACGTTCGCCTGTTACGGGCGGAAGAGAAAACCTCTCGGCTGCCTTTGCCACAGTTCGAAGAAATCATCGGTTGGAATGTTTGTTCGCCCGAGACCGTAGAGGACTTCTCCGGCGTCGGTTACTTCTTTGCTCGCGAACTCAGCAAAAGCTTTCCCGAGATCCCCGTCGGTTTGATAATGACAACCCACGATGGCACCGCTTGCGAAGCCTGGACTTCTCGCCAAGGCCTCGAAGCGACAACACGGTTCAAACCGATGCTTGATTACTGGGATGGCCGCGAAGACGAAAGCCAGAACCGGCCAAACGTTTTGTTTAACGCCATGATCGCACCGCTTAAAGACTTCCAATTCCGCGGCGTGCTCTGGTACCAAGGCGAAAGCAACAACGGGCGCGGCGAGCAGTATGCGGAACTTTTTCCGGCAATGATTGCGGACTGGCGGCAGTTTTTTCAATCGCCTGAAATGCCGTTTTACTTTGTGCAGTTATCACCGTATCGGTACGAGCAAAAAACGCCAGAATCGCTGCCGGAGCTTTGGGACGCTCAGCTTAAAACGCTCAACCGCGTCAAGCACGTCGGCATGGTGGTCACGACCGACTTAGCAATCTTGACCGAACCCAATCCGAAGAACAAACAAGAGGTCGGTCGTCGTTTGGCCAATATCGCGTTAGGTAACATATATCAGGAGCAACTACCCACTGACCAACCGCCGCAAGTTCACAGTGGGCCCACCTTTGAATCGATGGAGATGAGTGGGGAAAAGATCCGTTTAACATTCAGCAACGCCGCAGGCCTTAAGGCTCGCAGTCCCGACGAACCGTTGAGCGGTTTCCAAGTCGCCGGTGACGACCAGGAGTTTGTTCCGGCGACCGCAACTGTCGTCGAGGGCTTGGTTGAACTGGATTGCCCCGCCGAAATCACACCCGTGGCAGTCCGGTTTGGGTGGGCCGACACTTTTGTTTCCCCTTTAATAAACGCCGCCGGTTTGCCAGCGTCCGCATTTCGCACGGATGATTTTCCGCTGCTATCTGAAGGAAAAGATTTTTAATTAGGTCTGCAAAGATCGAAAAACCTGTTAAAATTCCTCGGCGGCTTTGAAATTTTGAGCCGTTTGAGCAACAGCCCCGGTGCGTTACGTCACCGTTTGTGAAAATCGGGGCTATCGCCCCGCGGCTCAATTCAATATTAGAATGTGTCGGATAAGTCCACAGCCTCACCGCGCCGAAGCGCACTCAGGCGATTGATTGTTAGTTAAAAGCTCCATTAGTCCAAGTTTCTCATGACCAACGAAGAACAAAACGCAAACCCAACTCCGGCTCCTGAAGTTTCGGCCTCTCAGCCGCCGGCAACTCCGGCAGCGAAACCTGCTGGACCCGCTGCTGCACCTGCTGCACCGGCGACGCCCGTTGCATCAGTACCTGTCGCTGCGGCCGCGGTTCAGCCGGCCAAGCCATCGGTGGCCATCGGTTCTCAACGTGACCCAGCTGACAAATCGCTTTCGCCATCGGCGCCCAAAGCCGTCCAGGCAGCCGTCGCCAACCCGATCAAACTCTCCGATCAGTCGGTCGAAGAAATCAAAGTCGAAGAAGTCCACATCAAATCTAATGCTGGATTGTCCGAGGACGTCGACGCCGAAATCGAAGCCGCACTCGGCGACATCTCGATGGACGACGTCGTCTCGGTAGCCGCAACGTCTGCCAAAGAAATCGAATCCGGTACACGCGTCAAAGCTCCGATCACCAAGATTCACGAAGACAACGTGTTCGTCAAACTCGAAGGACAACTCGAAGGCGTCGCCACGCTGCACCACTTTAAAGAAGCTCCCAGCGAAGGCGATTTGGTCGAGTTGATTGTGCGGTCTCGCAATAGCGAAGACGGCCTGTACGAACTCGCCGTTCCCGGAGCCGCCATCGGTGCATCGGACTGGGAAGACCTGAACGAAGGCGACGTCGTTGAAGCGACCGTCACCGGAACCAACACCGGCGGACTGGAAGCGTCCATCGGAGCGCTTCGCGGTTTCATCCCGGCCAGCCAAGTCAGCCGTTTCCGCGTCGAAGATTTCTCACCCTACGTCGGCAAGAAGCTCACCTGCGTGGCAGTTGAAGTTAAACCAGAAAAACGCCGTTTGGTGCTTAGCCACCGAGCAGTCTTGGACCGCGAGAACGAAGAAAAGCGTGTCGAGCTTTTGAAGGAACTCGAAGCCGGTCAGATCCGCGAAGGCGTGGTCACGAAGCTAATGGATTTTGGTGCCTTCTGTGATTTGGGCGGCGTCGAAGGTTTGATCCACATCAGCAAACTTAGCTGGTCTCGTATCAAGCACCCATCCGAAGCGGTCAAAGAAGGCGAAGGCGTTCGCGTTAAGGTTGAGAGCATTGACGCCGAAGCCAACCGAATTTCACTGTCCTTGCGTGACACCATGGATCACCCATGGCAAAACGTCAGCGACGACTACTCTGTCGACGACATCATCCAAGGCAAGGTCACGCGAATCGCGGACTTCGGTGCGTTTGTCCAACTGATGCCCGGCGTCGAAGGGCTCTGCCATATCTCTGAGCTTTCTTATAAACGCGTTGCCAAAGTCAGCAGCGTGATTTCAGAAGGCCAAGACCTGGAAGTAAAAATTCTGTCGATCGACAAAGAGTCCCAAAAGATCTCGTTGTCGCACAAAGCTTGCTTGACTCCACCGCCGAAAAAAGCCGACGGCAAACCAGCGGTCGCAGAAGTCGACGAGCCAGCTCGTGACTTGGCCGTGCCGAGTCGTTCAGAGCCACTCAAAGGCGGCAACGATCGCAAGTCCGGTGGTGAATCAATCGGTCTGAAGTGGTAAACCATGCTCTGGGACAAAATTGCTCGGCCGCTGCTGTTTAAACTGCCGGCCGAGAAGGCTCATTATCTTTCGATGGGCGCTTTTGATTACTTGCTGGCTCCGAAGCTAATCGCGAACAAGTTTCGCAGCCGCTACCAAGTCAACGATCCGACGCTTGCGACGACCGTGTTTGGTTTGGACTTCAAGAACCCGATCGGCTTGGCCGCGGGGTTTGACAAAGACGCTCGCTGGTTCCCCGAACTGGCGGCGCTTGGTTTTGGTCATGTTGAAGTCGGCACGATCACTGGCCAAGGGCAGACCGGCAATCCAAAACCGCGTTTGTTTCGGTTGCCAAAAGACAAAGCCATCATCAACCGGATGGGGTTCAACAACGACGGCGCCGACGGTGCCGCGGCGCGGTTGGCCAGGACGGCTCGGTCCAGCCCCGACGATGTGCTAGGCGTGAACATTGGCAAAACCAAAGTGGTTCCCGTTGAAGAAGCCGACCAAGATTACTTGTTCAGTTTCGAGCGACTGTTTGCTTACGCGGATTATTTTACGGTCAACGTTAGCTCGCCCAACACGCCCGGTTTGCGAAAGCTGCAAAACAAAGAGCCGTTGATGCGGTTGTTGTCATCGATTTTGGAACTCAACCAGCGTTTGGCCGCCGACCACGAAGTCGACCCCAAGCCGGTGTTGCTCAAGATCGCACCGGACGTCACCGACGAGCAGCTCGCGGACATTATTTCGATTCTTCGCGAGATCGACATGGCCGGGATCATTGCCACGAACACGACGTTATCACGAGCGGATTTGAAAACCAGCGACAGCGAAGTGGAATCAATCGGCGCCGGCGGATTGTCCGGTGCTCCGCTGACCGTTCGCAGCCGCCAAGTGGTCAAGCAACTGCATGACGAACTCAAGGGGCAGGTTCCGATCATCGGCGTGGGCGGAGTGATGAGCGGCGAAGACGCGTGGCAGATGATTTTGTCGGGTGCATCGCTCGTGCAGGTTTATACGGGATTCATTTACGGTGGCCCGGGGATGGTTCGCGACATGAATCGTCACATCGCATCGAAGCTAAAATCACGCGGCTTCAAATCCGTCGCCGAAGCCGTCGGCGCTGGCGAGTAAGCAACCACTAAATTCCGGGAAGAGCCAGTAAAACTGGACTCGACAAGCCCGATGAAGTATTTCCAGTCATGGCCGAACTTGCGAGTGTTGGAGTTATGACGCAAGGCTTCGACTATACTAACGAATGAGGCAGGTATCGAAGGTTCAACGCCACCAGCAAAGGAAATACACTTGTTAGATTTCATTTTCCGACGGAACAATCCGACCAACACGTGGACGCGGCGAGCCAACTTAAGCCTTTCGGCTGACCTGTCGAACTGGTCGATCAATGGCGTCGTGTCCGGATCGCATTTTGAGCTTTTGTCTGACTTTGGTCGAAGTGATAAAGGCAATAACTCCCTTATCGAATACCGCGACCTTGGGATGTCTTTTGATCTTGAGGCAGATCAAACGTTCTCGGGCTACTCGCTCGTTTTCTCTGACGAAGAAAACCGCTTCAAGCCCTACGCGGGGGAGATCAAAATCGATGGCGTATCGGTATCCAGTCAAGCCATTGTGCCCGCGTTGGGCGAGCCTTACTGCTCCGACACCGATGAAGACGAAACGCTCCAGATTTTCGAGTTTGGCGCGCATGAAATCGTATGCGAATTGACACTCGACGGTAAACTTAAGCGACTCAACTTGACAAACTATCCAATGATGGCAGATCCTCAACAGCGTGCGAGCTACGGTGTGACAAAACCTTGGCCTGGAAGTTAATTGGTCCGCTGGCAACGGCAATGCACTCGGCTGTGGAAGCGAACGTCCTGAGAAACATAGAAACGAAAGACTTTTACCTGCAATGAGTCACGAACCAAGAATTACGATTGTCTTGGGAGCCTTGTTAGTTTTCGCTGCAATTTTTGCGATCGTCTGTCTGGTGCTGGCGTTTGGTTTTTTTATCGTCAACGTTTTGTTTGCGCCTAAAACGGAAGCAGGACATCTGAAGGCTCGGTTCCCATTCTGGATCTTCCCCGTCGCCGCGCTAACAGCGACGGTCCTCAGCCCGGTGATGTTGTATTTTTCTCGCTACCGATGGCCGCCTGGAGCACAGCAAGACGTGGTTCTGGCAACATTGGTTTTTGGCTTTGGCAGTGTTGCTGTCTTGCTGAATCTAAAACTTAGCAAGCGATTTAGTTTACGCGGCCTAGCGACCGTAATCGCTTTTCTGTCTTTGCTGGCGTGGGTTTTCGCTTCGTTTACGCAAACTCAACAGTTGAAGCAGCGACTTCATGATCTGAAAGAGTCACATGGATCAGTGACACAAGATCTCTACTACAAAACCGGTGACTGCTGGGAGTTGGTTCCTTTGGGAAACGATTACAGGGTCAATGACACGTATTTGCTTCGAGTTAGGAACTACGAAAAATATCGTCTGAGGCTTCACTTCTTCAATGGTGTTAGTAATCAGTACCAAACCACGACTCATGAGTTTGTTGCCAATGAAACCGTCGTTCGTTATTTTCCGGGGCGCAAGAAAATTGTCGCCCATGACACCACTTGGCCGATCGATAACCAAACTGATTTCGAATTCGATGGCGAACTGAAGTTTTTCGAGTTTTGCCCAGAAGGTCATGACATTATCAGCGATGAAACGGTCGTCGGATTCAAGATGAGAACTCCGGAAACCCTGCCGCATGGATTGTTGAGTTATCGCTTAAGAAGTCCCGGAACACTCAAGTCAGCTTGCTCAGAATTTAAACTGAAGTTTGCGTGGATTACGATTGAGGAACGGCCTTAGACCGGCTTAGGCGGTCGGCAAAGAACTGAGCCTCTAGGGTTTCACTACGCCTGACCGACATTGTTCCTCAGCCAAGCGGCATAGCCTTCGGTGGCGGCTACGATCGGGACGGCGGTGATCTGCGGCACTTCGTAGCTGTGTAGTTCGGTAATGCTCGCCGCGACGACAGAAAACAAGGCGGATTCTGTTTTGATCAACAAGCGATATTCGTCGGCCGATTCGGTTTTCCCTTCCCAGCGATAAACGCTGGTCACCGGTCCCTCCAGTTGGCAGCAAGCCGCTATTTTGTCGGCAACTAACTTGGCTGCGATTTGCTCAAGGATTTCTCGGCGATCACAGGTGGTGCTGATTTGGATGAAATCAAATTCCATTTTTGTAGCGAAAGTAAAGACAGGGGAGGGTAGGGGAAGTAAAGGAATAGGCGGCCAGCGAAGGCGATCCCCGTTTTAGCCCGCGGTATTGTAGCGTTTTGTATGGGGGTGGTTCACGTTAGTGAGTGGTATTGGCGCGGTGTATCCGTTTTACAAATAGGGGAGTCGCTATAGGTGGTAGCCCGACGTGTGAGCGAGGAACCGGTGGAAATCCTCGCTGACGGGCCTGTTGATTTAGCATGTTTTAGCGAAGCCTAGAAGATGTGGAGATGGGCTTCCGGCCTGTCAGCCTGTCCGCGCGCATGACAGGCTGGAAGCCCATCACCACATTTCCTCGCTGACGCGTCGGGCTACCGGGGCGGCTTTGGCGCTAGCGCATAAAAAAAGCCAGCCTTAGCGAATTTGCTAAGGCTGGCTTTTAAAGTTGCGGAGACAGGATTTGAACCTGCGACCTCGAGGTTATGAGCCTCGCGAGCTACCGGGCTGCTCCACCCCGCGGCGAGATTATACGCAGGTTCCGATTGTTGTGCCAAGGGTGAATCCGCATTTTTTAGAAAAACTTTTGGCGGCTCGTTTCAGCCATTTTGCAGCTCGATTTCAAACCTGATTTGTGAGTCAACAACCGCCACCGCCAGGTTCGGTTGGTTTAGTCTAGCCGCTTTGGCGACGCCTCCGTTGCTACAACGAAAAACTGAGTGGACCGAGTAGGCCGAGCGGATCAAGTGGATCCTCGGCGATAGCCCCCAGCGGTTCATGTCGAACGTCGCATTCTGATTTGCTCGCCGGGCCCGCTCGCCAAGACCGTTCTAATCGGTTCAATGCGAACTCGACCAGCTCCCGCTCTTTCAAAAGCAATTCGAACCAACTTTTTGACGAGTCCGATCGAACTCGATAGACTGTGACCTTCGCGCCCTGCTATTAGTGACTGCTCTATGCCGCCTTCAACCTCCACCGACCCGACCGCGTTGCTAAGCCCTTCTTTGTTGGCTCAGCTTGAACGCATGGAACTGGTGTCTCGCAAAATTTTCCGCGGTCGTATGAAAGGCGAACGTCGCAGCCGTCGTAAAGGCCAGAGCGTCGAATTTGCTGACTTTCGAAACTACGTTGCCGGCGATGATTTGCGTTTCATCGATTGGAACACCTACGCGCGGCTCGACAAGCTGTTTTTGAAACTGTTCCTTGAAGAAGAAGACCTTCACTTTTACAGCCTGATCGACGTCAGCCCGTCGATGAACTTTGGCTCGCCAACCAAGCTCCACTACGCCAAGCAACTCGCCGCCGCCCTTGGCTACATCGGGCTCTGCCGAGCCGACCGTGTTAAAATCGAAGCCCTCGACGGCGCTAAAACGAATTCGGCGCCAGTGCTTCGCGGTCGCAAAAGTTTGTTTCGGTTGACCGAGCACGTACAAAGCATCCAAGCCAGCGACGGCAGCACCACGCTAACCGAAGCCGTCAAAGCGTTTTGCTTGCGGAACACCGGCAAGGGGATCCTCGTGCTGATCACTGACTTGATGGACAAATCAGGATACGAGGAAGCCCTTAAATACTTAGTCGCTCGCGACCTGGACATCTACTTGATCCATGTGCTCAGCCAAGAAGAAATCGACCCCGACTTGCAAGGCGATTTGAAGCTGGTTGACTGCGAAGACCAAGACATCGCCGAAATCAGCGTTAGCCGCCGGTTGATCGATCGCTACAAACAAACCCTTGCCAGCTTCATCGAAGAAGCTCGTGACTTCAGTGCCAAACGCGATATTGCTTACACGATGACCAGCACCGAGCGATCGGTGGAGCGTTTGGTGTCGAAATACTTGCGACAGCGAGGGCTGGTACGTTGAGTTTGGTTCCCAATATGCTGCCGTGGTACCAGTGGGCGGTCTTCGCCACGGTACCGGTGCTGATTTTCTTGCTGTACTTTTTAAAGCTTCGCCGAGTGCCGCTGGAAGTGCCAAGCACTTATTTGTGGTCGCGAACGGTCGAGGACTTGCACGTTAATAGTTTGTGGCAACGCTTGCGAAATAACTTGCTGCTGTGGCTGCAACTTTTCGCCGTTGGCTTGCTGGCCCTTAGCTGCTTGAGCCCCGGTTGCGATGGAACGGAGTTGCAAGGGAATCGTTTTATCTTTGTGGTGGATCGATCGGCGAGTATGTCCGCGACCGATACTCCGGACGATCGTTCGCGTTTAGAAGAAGCCAAACGGCAAGCCTGCGCGATTGTTGATCAAATGCAGTCGACCGACGCGGCGATGGTGATCAGCTTCAGCGATGACGCTCGCGTAGAACAGTCGTATACCAAAACCAAAAGCTTGCTGAAGAAAAAGATCCTTGCGATCAAGCAGACTCAGCGACCAACGGATTTATCCGAAGCGTTGTTGACGGCTTCGGGGTTGGCCAACCCCGGTCGAAGCAGCGACCAAGAAAGCGAAATCGACATCCAGGTCGCCGATGCTCTCGAAGCCACGTTGATGATTTTCACCGATGGGGCTTTTACATCGGTTGATGATTTTCAGATGGGCAACCTGAATGCTGAATACCATCCGGTGGGCTCGCCAGTCGAACCGGCCGCAAATTTGGGCATCACTGCGTTTTCTTTGAATGACCAAATGGAAAGCGACGGCAAGGTCCAAGTTTTTGCTCGCGTGCAAAACTCCGGTTTAGAGGACCAGACCGTTGGCGTCTCATTGCTGGTTGATGGGGAACTCGCCGATGCTCAACAAATCGATGTCAAAGGCATCAATTCGGCGACGCTCAACTTTGACCTGTCTGGCGACATGGGCCAGATCACAAGGGCGATTCCGCTGGAGCTTCGCATCGACGCGGCTGATTGCTACATGCAAGATAACGTCGCGACGTGTGTGCTCAATCCTCCTCGAATGATCAAGGCCTTGGTGTTGACCAACGACCGTAGTTTCTTGGAACTGGCGATGACGACTGATCGCTTGCAAAACTTTTCCACGGTCGAGTTTCGGGGCTGCGATTTTGTGGAGTCCGAAGAATTCGAAGAAAACTCGGTGCTAGGTGCTTACGATTTGGTTGTGTTTGACCAATGTGTCCCGAAGACAATGCCCAGTTGTGGCACGATCTTCATCGGTGCGCTGCCGCCAAAGGATTGGAAGGAAGTCAAAAAAATAGAGACCTCTCCGATCATCGACGTCGATCAATCTCATCCGGTGATGTATGACTTGCAGATGGGGCGAGTCAATATTCTAGAATCGACGGTGCATAAGGCTCCCCAAGGCTCCGCGATGTTGCTGCAGTCGACCGAGGGGCCGATCATTTCGGTGGGGCCACGGGGGAATTATGAAGACTTGGTGATCGGTTTTCCGCTAACAAAAGTTGACGAAGACGGCGTCTCGACGGTGAACACGGATTGGCCGCGATTGCTGAGCTTCCCGATCTTTGTGCAAAACGCAGTGCTTACGCTTGGCGGAGCGTCACAGTTTGGCCGAGCGAAGAATTATCGGCCGGGGCAGTTGGTGCAATTGAAGCCGCGTTTGCCTTATCCGGAAATTGAAATCACAAGCCCGTCAAAGAAAGAATTGGTGCTGCAAGCTACTGCCGAAAACCAGTTTATCTACACGGGCACGGAGCAATGTGGCGTGTACTCGGTGGCTGGCAAGGATGACGAGGACGTCGATCATTTGTTCACCGTCAATCTGCTTGACCGCCAAGAAAGCAACCTCGAAGTTCGTGAGAATCTTGGCTTGGGCCTTGAAGAGGTGATGGCTCAGCCTGCCACCCAGGTCGCGCGAAAGCAGTTATGGATTTGGTTGGTGATGCTTGCGCTGGCAGTGCTCACCGTAGAGTGGCTGATCTTTAATAAACGCGTGTTTATTTAGGCTGGCTGTCTAAGGAAGTTCATCCTGGGGTTTAGCGGCAGAGTTTAACGACGATCCGGAAGGCGGAGGCGACAGCGCCATTGCAAACCACACCGCCTTTTAGTACTTCAGTCGTTCCTGAATTTTCGTGGCTTAAAAGGCCAAGGGGCTGGTCGTTTTTTTAGCCCAGCCGAAGGAACTGAAAGTTCTGCAGGGCTGGGTCAGCACGGGGGGGAGCTGGTCCCCCGACGCGTTATCGAGGATCCGAATGTCGCCTTTTACTCCGTAAAAGAGCGCTGCCTTGGGTGGACGTTTACAACGCGGTTGGCTCTGAATAGACAGTCGTCTTTTAGGCCGGCGTTTATCCAAAGAACTGCACAGGAGTGACTGGACGCGAGATTTGTCGAGTGCGCTTTGGTTTTGTAGAAATGCTTGTTCGCCCATGCAAACGCTTCTTTCACGGAGTGAAGGGCGACTATCTGCGCGTGACTAAATCAACAGGCCCGTGAGCAAGGAACCCGTGGAAATCCTCGCTCACGCGTCGGGCTACCATTTATAGCGACCAGAGTTCGGATTGGCGCTGCCGCCTGGTCGTTAAACTCTGCCGCTAAATTCCCCGAGGCACCTTTAACGAAGGTTTGTTCCCCGAGGCACCTTGGTGGTCGCTGAATAAGGATCTACGTAGTAGGCTTCCAGCCGCCAAGCATTTGCTTGATCACTAGCTGTGGGAAAACCCAAGCGTCTTTGGCGTATCGTTTGACCAAGCGTTTTGGCTGGCTGCACATTCGATGAAGCCACTCGACACCGCTGCGTTGCATCCACTCGGGGGCGCGTTTTTGTTCGCCGGCCAAGAAGTCGATGGTTGCTCCAACGCACAACGCGGTTTTGGCGTTGATTTGTTTGTAGTTTTTGCTGACCCAGATTTCTTGTTTGGGGGCACCGAGTCCGATGATCACGACGTCGGGGCGGCAGAGTGTGATGCGGCCGAGCAGGTAGTTGTTTTCTTCGGGGTCGTTTTCGAAACCAAACGGAGGGCTGTAGACGCCAACGGTTTCAACGTTGGGCCATTGTTCTTTCATGTTTGCGGCGGCAATGGCTCCGACTCCTGGCATGGCGCCGAGTAAAAACACTCGCAACTTGCCGGAGGTGTGGTCTTGGTTGAAGCTGTCGAACAAAGCCGGCACGAGTTCTGATCCCGCGACGCGTTCGGGCAGCGGCCGACGCAGCAAACGCGATGCCCACACGATGGGATGTCCATCGGCCAGTACCAAATGAGCTTGCTGATAGGCGTCGACCAATGCATCGTTTTCTTGCAGTTGTACGGCGTGGTCCACGTTCGGGGTCACTACGTAGCGGCAATGGTCGGCGGCTTCGTCGCCTTCGATCCAGTTTCGCAGGCGGCTGACGGCTTCTGGCATACGGATCGCATCGATGTTGATGCCGAATAAGCGATGTTGGTTTTTCATGGAAACAGGTTGATTGAGTTGGTTGGGTGATTAGGTCGCTTGCAACGCTTTCGCGATTACGCGGATCAGTGAGCCATGCTGGCTTGGGGAAACGTAGGTTAGCGTTTGTAGCCGAGCACCAATTGAAACCGAATTACTGACTTTGGGCTTCCTCGATGGCAAAACCCGTAACGGTCGTACGGTTTGTAGCGATTCTGGTTTTAACAGAGAAACGGAAGTGGTAGCGGGCGAGCAAATTACTGGGGTTTTATTTGCTTCGGGCTGGTGGTGACCAACACTACAGCGACCAGACGTTCCCTTCACAAGTCTTTTTTGACTCGACAAATCCCCACCCTTAGGTTTTGCGGCCAATCGTATGTCCAACTGGAAAACTTCACTAATTCAGGCCTATCGCCTCTGCACGACGCCTTACCGGCAGTTCCGCTGGTTCAATATGGCCAGAAAAGGGCAGGTCCCGGCGATTGTTTTGTTTTATCATCGCGTTGCCGACGACCATCCCAACGATTGGACGATGAGTCGCAAGGATTTCAAAAACCAGATCGATTGGCTTCAAAACAATTTTGATATCGTCAGTTTAGAAGAATGCCAACATCGGATTATCGGAAGTGGTAATCACCGTCCGACGTTGTCGATCACGTTTGACGATGGCTACGCAGAAAACTGCGAGTACGCGTTGCCAATGTTGGTCGAACGACGAATTCCGGCGACTTATTTCGTCACCACCGATCACACTTTCAAGCAGCAACCTTTCCCTCATGATGTAAAAGCGGGCTGTCCGTTACCAGCGAACACGATTGAATCATTATTGGCTCTGGACCGGGCTGGCATCGAAATCGGCGCTCATACTCGAACGCACCCGGACTTGGGTAGCATCACTGACGAGCGGGTGTTGGTCGACGAGGTGGTTGCGGCGAGTATTGAACTAGAGGCGGTGCTTAAGCGTCGAGTCCGATATTTTGCATTTCCTTACGGACAAACGGCTAACTTGAACGCCAAAGTTTTCGGCATGCTGCGCGAGATGGGATTCTTGGGCGTGTGCTCTGCTTACGGTGGCTGGAACGAAGTCGGAGGAGACCCGTTTCATTTGCAGCGGATGCATGGCGACCCCAATATCGAGCGCATGAAAAACTGGCTGACCTACGACCCTCGTATTCAAAGTGTAGAACGATACATCCCTCGCGACGAATTGTTTGACAGAGAATTGCTTCAAGAAACGGTTCGAGCGACCGACGAGCGATCTAAGTTGTCACGGATGACACTGCCTTTCCCGGCAACTGATCCAATTCCACAGTCTCCAAACGCTTTGCAATAATTCGCAAACGCGTTCTGCTGCTATTCCCCGCCTCCCATCGCCTTATTCTCCCATCGCCTAATTTTTTCTGCCTGAATTAAGAATCTGACAATGCCTACAAATCTAAAACGAAACTCATCCGATAAATCTACTTTTGGTCGCCCGCTGAGAGTAATGTTTTTGTTGACCAGTATGCCTATCGGCGGTGCCGAGACGTTGTTGGTTAACTTGGTTCGACGTTTTGATCCCAATCGCATCACGCCATTGATTGGATGCCTAAAAGAAAAAGATGTGTTGGGCGAAGAGCTTGAGAGCGAGATTACTGTTTTTGAGAACTTGATTCAGCACAAGTACGATTTTGCGGTTGCCGGTCGACTACGCAAGCTTTTCAAAAAGGAAAACATCGATGCCGTGATCACCGTTGGCGCTGGCGACAAAATGTTCTGGGGCCGACTTGGGGCTCGACGAGCATCCGTGCCTGTGATTTTGTCTGCGTTGCACTCGACAGGGTGGCCTGATGGCGTTGGGCGACTGAACCGATTGCTGACAGGAATTACCGATGGTTTTATCGCCGTCGCCAAACAACATGCTCAGTATCAAGTCGAACAAGAAAAGTTCCCGGAGCATAAAGTGTTTTTGATTCCTAATGGAATCGACACCGATCGCTTTACTTTCGATGCCGAAGCTCGCACACAATGGCGACAGAAGTTGAATATTTCTGAAGACGCTCCCGTCGCGGGAATCGTTGCGGCGTTGCGTCCGGAAAAAAATCACGATCTGTTTCTGCGTGCGGCCAAGCTGACTCTGCAGAAGAACTCCGAAGCTCAGTTCGTGATTGCCGGTGACGGACCTGAACGAACTCGATTGGAGACCGTTGCGAGGACGTTGAATCTTGAGTCGAACGTGCATTTCATTGGTTCGACCCAAGACATCCCTGGTGTGCTGTCGATGATGGACATCTTTTCTTTGACTTCGCACAATGAAGCCAGTCCGGTTTCGATCATGGAAGCGTTGTCATGTCAGCGACCGGTTGTTTCAACCGATGTTGGATCGATCGACGAGTGTGTGCTGGAAGGCAAAACGGGATACTTGGTTCTACCGGGCGATGCCGAAAAGCTTGCCGAGCGTTGGACTCAATTGCTGGGGGATAAAAAACTTCGTAGCCAGTTGGGCGATGCCGGCCGTGAGCATGTGGTCGAAAATTGTTCGCTGCAGAGCATGACGAACGGTTATACGGATTTGCTTGAGACCACGTTTGCGTTGAAAACCAAACGTAAAATCGAAGTCAATAGCCTGCCCGAAGCATCGGCGGCGGTAGAGATGAATTCGTTTAACAGCTCCAGCCACAGTTAGGCTTGCGGTTAAATTAGAAAGCCGCCGGGTTGGATCGCAAAGGGCCTCGCGTTCGCGATGCGGGCGTGGCCTGGGATGATGAAACGGTCGTAGCCTGAGATAGCGGAGAGAGCTGGTCGGGTTAAGGCTGTTGCGTGTGAATCAATCGCGAGCGTTTTCGTGCTTGTTGGTTTTGGTTTTGGATGTGGATGTGGCGGATAAGAAAATCAGCCACGGTTGCACATTACGCTACAGCGTTACAGCGATTTTTGCTGGCACACCTACGCATTTATCAGTAATCATCGGTGGTTATAAGCTTTTGCGCGGCACCCAATGAGCTGTCGAAAAATCGAGTTTGCTGAATCATTTGGTCGTCTCAAGTGTAGCCAGCCTCACCCACCACGTTTTAGCTTCGCCAGAGCGGTCAGGGATCGTTCTGCCTCAAAAAGTGCTATCACTTTTCCGAAGTCATCAATCGATCTAGCCGCGTGGTAAAAGATTGGTTTTAATAGAAGTGTTGGGAGCTAACTTACCCATTTTTCGAAACACAGAACCCGTCACAGCGTGAACCCAAATTCTGGGCAGGAAAGGAAGCCTGAGCATGATGCGATTGCACCAACTCGCACAGCTCGTAGGAGGCAATTTGACGTCGGCAGAAGATCCGGTGATCAATGGCGCTGCGTCTATCAATCGAGCCACCGACACGCAAATTACCTTTGCTTGTTCGAACAAACATCACGAACAGTTTCTAGCCAGTGATGCCGCTGCGGCTATTATTCCAAAGTCGATTGAAATCAGCGATAAACCTTGCATTCGCGTCGAAGACGTCGAAGCGGCTTTTGTCAAAATAGCTGGTCACTTCAAACCTCCGATCGAACGTCCCAACAATGGGGTTAGCCCGCAAGCGATTGTCAGTCCAATCGCCACGATTGCCGAAGACGCTTGCATTCACCCCGGTGCGGTCATCATGGACGGCGTGCAAATCGGATCCGGTTCGGTCATCTTTCCGAACACGACGGTGATGGAAAACGTGTGCATCGGCGCAAACGTGACGGTTTACCCAAATGTCACTATTTACGAAAACACGATCATCGGCGACCGAGTCATTGTGCACGCAGGTGCGGTGTTGGGTGCGTTTGGTTTTGGCTACAAATCTGGCCGCGGAAAGCATTTGCTTTCGGCTCAGCTTGGCAACGTGGTGCTTGGAGACGATGTTGAAATCGGAGCCAACACCACCGTGGATCGCGGGACTTACGACTCGACCACCATCGGCAAGGGATCGAAGCTGGACAACTTGGTCATGATCGGCCACAACTGCTCCATCGGCGCTCACAATTTGCTTTGTTCACAAGTCGGCATTGCTGGCAGTAGCGAAACGGGTGACTATGTGGTGATGGGAGGCCAGGTCGGTATGGCTGATCACCTGAGGGTCGGGGACAACGTACAGATCGGTCCTCAGTCTGGATTGATGCACAATGTAGACGACGGGCAAGTGGTCTTTGGGGCGCCTGCCAAGCCGATGCGAGAAGAAATGGTATTGTTGGCCAGCCGAGTTAAATTGCCCGAGATGCGGAAGACGCTGCGACGGCTTGAGAAAGAAGTTGCCAAGTTAACTGAGGAAGCAGACAAGTCGGATTCAAAAAACAAGGCCGCTTAAGCGTTGCCACGCCATCATGCTACAAACGCTAACACGTCATCGCTCCCTGCCCCACACAGCGACGCCTGAAAAAATCGGCCTTGTCGCCGGCTGGGGGGATTTCCCGGTCGAAGTGGCCAAGGCGCTGATCGCTCATGGGCATGAGGTGCATTGTTGTGCCATCAGTGGGCATGCAGATCCGATTTTAGAATCGCTGTGTACTAGTTATCGAGTGTTTGGCATGGGGCGCATGGGCGGGCAAGTCCGTTTCTTGCGATCGGCAGGTGTCAAGCGAGCGACGATGGCGGGGAAGATTTTTAAGACGCTGTTGTTTAAGCGGCGACGAGACTTGCTCAAGCATTTTCCTGACTTGACTTTTTTGCGGCACTTTTATCCGGTCTATATTTCACGGACCAAAGACCAACGCGACGACACGCTTCTCAATACCGTCGTTGGTCTTTATGCTGCGGGTGGAATTGCCTTCGAACCAGCCACTGACTTTGCCCCAGAGCTACTCGTGAAAACCGGGACGCTGACGAATAAAAAACCAAACTCATCCCAGCAAAAAGACATTGAGTTTGGTTGGAGGATGGCCAAACAGATGGGTGGCTTGGACGTCGGGCAAACGGTGGTCGTTAAAGAGCAGGCTGTGATGGCGGTCGAAGCGATCGAGGGCACGGATGCTTGTATCCGCCGAGCGGGCGGGTTGTGCCAAGGAGGGTTTACGGTGGTTAAGGTCGCTAAGCCAAGTCAGGACATGCGGTTCGATGTCCCCACGATCGGCGCTGGCACGATCCAGTCGATTCACGACGCCGGTGGCACGGTTTTGGCGGTCGAGGGCGAGAAGACGATTATCCTAAACGAACCGGAGACGATCGCTTTGGCTGAGAAGTTGGGGGTCATTTTGGTGGCGGTGGCTGATTCGGAGAGTTGTTAGGCGAGGTGGCGGGAGGTTCCGCCCTGTCTTGCGGCAACGACAACGACACGCCGATCGCTAGGGGAATCTCGTCTCGTTCAGCCAAAGTGGCTTTCTTTTGATGGTAGTTCATCTCCGTTGCCATTGGTGAGTGTGCCGCGACCGGGAGGGCAGGCTGGAAGAACTATCGCCACAGTTGTCGTTTTTTAAAGCGGTTTGCTAAAAGGCGGTTGAGTATCCGCTGGATCCCACTAAAATTTGCCTCGGCAAAACGCTGACCAGAGGCTTCGAGATTATCGCTTGAAAACAGCCTTTTTCGCTGACTGCCACTGCTTTGACATACGAGTCATCAAG
Organism: Mariniblastus sp.; assembly: GCA_023300235.1. Lineage (GTDB taxonomy): Bacteria > Planctomycetota > Planctomycetia > Pirellulales > Pirellulaceae > Mariniblastus. Next base: position 9,130 of record JALZWN010000223.1, on the reverse strand, counting down.
CAAGTGTTTTGGCTCAGAAACCTAGCTTGCGGCCAGAAATGGCCGGTAGAAATGCCTTGGCATGCCGGGTGGGGCTTTGAGCAAAGCGCAAAAAAAACGAAGGGTTTCAGCTCGCCGCGACTGAAACCCTTCTAAAATTGGCTGTCCGATTCGAGTTGCCTCGTTTCGGAGACCCACAGCCAAAAGGAGTATCGTCAGGCATTGCCGGTTTCCCCTGAAAAAAGAAATCAGCGTGTTTGATCCACTACAACAGTTAAAGTCTACCGTCGATTTTCCGAATTATTCAAACAAACCGACTTTATCCTTCACCTGCAACTGAACGCACTCCATGAACCAAAACGTGACCATCGACACGACTCAATCCAATTCACACCAGCCAGTTCCAGAAGGCATCAGCCCGTTCAGCCGACTTAAGCCGGCGAAACTGGCTCTGGAAGACGGCAGTGTTTACAGCGGCTACGCATTTGGGGCCGATGGCACCACCAGCGGTGAAGTCGTTTTCAACACTTCCATGACCGGCTACCAAGAGATTTTGACCGACCCGAGCTATCGCGGACAAATCGTGACCATGACTTACCCGGAAATGGGGAACTACGGGGTTAACGAAGAAGACGAAGAAAGCAGCGGTCCTCATCTGTCGGGTTTCATTGTTCGCAACGTTAGCCGAGTCGCCAGCAACTTCCGCTCGCAAGAAACGCTTGGCCAGTATCTTCAAAAACACAACATCGTCGGAATCTCTGACATCGACACGCGAGCGATCGTTAAGCGGATTCGCTCTGTTGGTGCGCTTCGCGGAGTGATTTCATCCGAAGAACTTGATTCAGAAAAACTTGTTGCTTTGGCTAAAGGTTCTGAAGGGCTCGTCGGCCGCGACTTGGTCAAAGAAGTTTTGCCAGCGCAGCCGGTCAATTGGGAAGGCCACTTGAGCGAGTGGTGGGACGGCCGCACAGACGCGCAAGCCCCAGCCGATCCAGGCCCTGACGCGCCGCATGTTGTGGCGTTGGATTTCGGCATGAAATGGAATATTGCGCGTCACTTGTTCGCCCAAGGCTGCCGAGTGACGGTGTTGCCGGGCACCGCGACTGCCGAAGAGGTTATCGCGTTGAATCCAGACGGCGTGTTTTTGTCCAACGGCCCTGGCGACCCTGAGCCGGTTTCTTATGCGATTGAAACGATTCGCGGTTTGCTGGGCAAGTACCCGATGTTCGGGATTTGCTTGGGGCATCAGTTGTTCGCGCTTGCTTGTGGAGCCAAGACTTTCAAAATGAAGTTTGGCCACCGCGGAGCAAACCAGCCGGTGATGGATCACGCGACCAAGAAGATCGAGATCACTTGCCAGAACCACGGTTTCGCAGTCGAAAGCGATTCGTTGCCAGATTGTTTGGAAGTGACTCACGTGAATTTGAACGACGAAACCATCGCTGGTTTGCGTCATAAAGAGCACCCGGCGTTCAGCGTTCAGTATCACCCGGAAGCTTCCGCTGGCCCACACGATAGCCAGTACCTGTTCGGGCAGTTCAAGGAACTGATCGACGCTCATCGGAGCTAGGTGAAGAAGGTAAAGAAAGTAGAGTAATTTCTTCGTTGACCCGGTCGCTCCATGAACATTGATCCTGAAACGAAACAACTGCAAGACTCGATCCAACGATCGAAAGTCGAACGGGCCAAGGCGCTGACTTCTGGGCAGCGTCTTATCGAAAGCGTGCGCCTTTTCGATCAAGTGCGAGACCGTATCAAAGCCGGCATCAGAATGAAAAACCCAGAGTGGTCGGCAACCGAAGTCCACCAAGCTTTCCTTGATACACTTCGCCTGCAGCGACTGCGTCAAGAAAAAGATATCTACACCATTGCTGGCTCCATCGACGACCAGGGTAGTACGGCGCACTTGCAGCAAGGGATGTGAGTCGATGAATGGAGAGCAAGCGGCAGCTCACGTGCTGGGTAAATTGGCTGAGTTGAAAATTGACCACATGCTAGTGGGGGCCTTTTCTTCGAACGCCTATGGTGTCCCTCGCTCAACAAAAGACGCGGATATCGTCGTCGATTTCGGAGATGTTCAAGTCGTCGAGTTTTGTGAGCAGTTGGGCCCGAGTTTTATTCTGGACCGACAAATGATGTTGGAAGGGTTTACGGGCTCCTTGCGGAATGTCGTGCAGCATCCCGATTCAGGATTTGATATCGAACTGTTTCGGTTGGGTGATGACGCTCATCACCAAGAACGCTTTTCAAGAAAACAAGCGCATGCGATTGTTGAATTAAGCATTGAAACTTGGATACCAGCGGTTGAGGACGTTATTATCCAGAAGTTGCGCTGGGCTCGCCGAAAAGATCTAGACGACGTGGTCAACGTAATTGGCGTATCTGGCCAGCTTATCGATTGGGACTACCTGCACCACTGGACTGGTCAGCATGGCACAACGGATCTGTTAAACCAACTACGAGCAGAAGCCGAGTGATTCCTCTTATGCCTGACGAGCCACCTCAAAAGCCAAAATCTTGCTGCTGTGGATTTTTGCGATTCCATGCTTCGACGGTGGCCATAACATCGCTGCTGTTGCTGCCAATTTTGTTGCTCGTCTTGCCGGGAAGAGAAAAAGGTGGTGGCGGGACGACTGGTTTCTGGACAACCCATTTTCAGCATGGCTTGCCGTTCGCTTTTCTGGAGCGCCAAACCGTTGAATACAGCGGAACTTGGGCAAACAACAAGTTCACGCCGGGCGCCAAGCCCAAGGATGTTGATTTCAAAGCGATGGCTTTGAAATGCCTGAATAACGAGTCCTTCAATAGCACTCAAGAGGATTGGGGTTTCACCGGCCTCCGCATGAACCTACCGGAACAAGAGCTTGGCAGCTTCGGGGAATTTGAGAGCGAATCCATCTATGAGGACCGGTTCTGGAGCGATCCGAATCGCTGGCCGTGGATTGGCGACTCGGACGGCGAGGCCATGCATATCCTATGGAGGGGGGGACTGGTTGACTTGCTACTCCTATTGCTAACGTTTTTTTTATTCGCTCGTTTTGTCGAGTACCGGTTGAGTAAGCGGGGCAGTCATTTTGCGTTTCGTCTTGGAGAGCTACTGGTTACTCTGTGCGTAGCCGGAGTTTTCCTGGCGTGGATAACTACCGAGCACCGACGAGCGTTCAGGGAGAACAGTGCTGTCGACCGACTTGTGGCCGCAGCTGAACTTACTGACGTCCACGTGCAAGGAAATCGAGGCCGCAGTCTCTCAGTCTTAGCTTCGGAAACGTTAGACCACGGCAGTTTTTTTCCTCTGCTGGGCACGCATTTATTTCGTCCTGTTGAAGAGGCAGAGATCTCAATCTACTACGCTGACAAGCCTAATCAATCGCTAGACACTTTATTCAGTGCCATGCAGGACATCGACTTTCCAATCAGTTTGGACATCAGCTTTGACGAACAGAGCTTGCCGGTACTTAAGAGAATTCCAGAATTGCCAACGGTGACGCAATTCGAAATCTACTTTGGATTTATTCCTGATTGGGATTACGACGTTGAAGCTCACGAAGACGTCGATTTAGATCTCAAGTTTAACTTTCCTCAACTAAGAGACTTAACGGTAACTCTACAATCGGAAGTTGACCAACAAAAGCAACTCAAAATGTTCACCCCGATCAAGGGGCTAGAACGGCTTGAACTTAACAATCTCAATCAACAAGGCATTACCTTTTTCAATGCGATTGCTGGGGAACTAGAAACGTTGCAGCGGTTGGAGATGGATTTCGAGTTTGAGCCTTTGTGGGATGACGCCGCCGAAAAATACATTGATGACATCGAGTTAAACTTTCGGTTCGAGTTACCTAGAGTCAAGGAATTGAAGTTAGGGCTCGACTCGACCATTAGCCAAGCGAAACAGCTTAAGATGTTTACTTCAATGCCAGGCTTAAAGCGTTTAGAGATTCACGAACTCACTCTAGAAGGGGCTGTTTTCTTAAATTCAATTGCCAAAGAATTACCCGTAGAGACGTGGGTTACGTTCGCGGATGACGTCAAGGTCATAGAATTGTCTGCTCCGATTCAGCAAATGCAGGAAGAGAACTGGCCCTAAGAGGATTCAGAAGTCACCATCACTCCCTTTCTCACAATAAATAATGTCTTCAATGCCCGACCAGCAAGACGAACAGCCACAGATTCGCTGCTGTGGATTTTTGCGATTTCATGCTTCGACGATTGTCATTGGTTCGCTGTTATTCTTGCTGCCGTGGCTGTTGGTGTCTTTGCCCAGCAGAAGAAGCGGAAATCTTGGTGAGATGGTCTCGTTGTCAGAAAAAGCAAGCGAGGACATTGAAAAAATCTTAGTTGTGGGTTTTCGCCATCAGCATGGTTGGCCCTTTGTTGGGGTAGAACGGATAGCTGCTGAGTACGAGGGAATGATGGCGGGAAATCGGTTCAAAATGGGCGCTTCACCCAATGATATTGATTTTGATTTTAATGCTCAGGCCAAAAAGTAATTAGCGAAATGGGGGCGTGATGAGGAAGAGTCGTTCTTGATTTCAGGCCTTAGAATCAATCGTTCTAAACGCCCGCCTACATGGGGCTTCAAAGATTCCACTTTCCCCATCGGCGAGTCTGGGTTCTGGAGCGACTCAAACCGATGGCCACGGATCGGCGATGCAGACGGTGAAGCGATGCGGGTTTGTTGGCTGAAGTCTTGCTGTTTCTTCTTTTTTTCTGTCTGGTTAGTCGTTTGCTTGAGTACCGACTTAGCAAGCGACACAGCCATTTTGCTTTTAGTGTTGCCGAGTTATTGGCTGCGGTTTGTGTGGCAGGTGTCCTTCTGGCATGGGGCAGTGCCGAGTATCGACGAGCAGTCAAAGAGGACATCGCCGCTGACGCTTTGATAGCAGCTTTCAAAAATCCAGATGGCTACCTAGACCTAGAGCGGAGCAGCGGGCTTCCGGTTGTGGTTTCAGAGCTAGTTGATAACCGCTGTTGCTTACCAATGCTGGACACTCCCTTGTTTCACCCCATAAAACAGGCTGACATTGGAATCTTCTACGACGAAAGCCCGCAGACCCCAGTCAAGCCGTTCATCGATGCTCTACAGAACGTAAAGTTTCCTGTCAAAATAAGGATTTCCGTCGACGAGGGAAACTTGCAGACGCTCAAACAACTTACTGACATGCCAGCCATTAAGAACATTCAAATCGTTTTTGATTTGCCTGCAGAAACGGACATTGATTTCAAATTGATGTTTCCTTGCGTAGAGGAAATAGCGATTGAGCTTCAATCAGATATTGGAAATGAGAATCAGCTCAAAATCATCACACCCTCATTTCCCCATTTAAAACGGCTGGAAATTTACTTCCCAGATCACAAGGGCATTGCTTTCCTGAATTCGATTGCAAAAGACTTGCCCACAGAAACCTGGGTGGTGCTTGCCGCTGGCGACGAAGGCATTGAATTGTCAGCACCCATGAAAACAAAGTCTAGCAAATGAGTATTGTGATCGAAGTTTGCTTGCGATCTTCGTTAGCAACCTTTGGCGGTGTCATGAAGGACGCTAGCCCCATTCTCTATTTACGGCGATTCAGCGTTTGCCAGCGTTGATTTTCATTGCTGATGGCCTTCTAATTATAGCTTCGGAAGATGAGTGGTAGCCGAGCAAGAAGTCGGTCGATGACGGACGGTTTTTTTACCGACGATTTTTTCGCGGACGACTTTCGCCGCTGCATCAATCTCGTTTCCGTATCCATGAAACAATTCTTACCCGCGATACTTTTACGGAAGCCCTAACCATGACTGCTGCCGGCCTTACCGACCTCCAACAAAAACAGTTGTCTCACGTCGATGAGATGCTTCAAGAAAGTTCGGACAATCAAAGTTCGGATAACCAAAGCTTGGCCAAGGCCCTGTTTTTCGGTCGCTTTAGCGAGCAAGCGGTTTTCCCGTTTCCTGAACAAAACGAAGACGCGATCGCGTCGTTGGATACGTTCTTAGGCGAACTAAGAACCTTCTGCAAAGACAACATCGACGCCGCAGCGATCGATAGCGAAGGCAAGATCCCGGCCAGCGTCATTGAGGGGCTCGGCCAGCTAGGCGTGTTGGGCTTCACTGCCGACACCTCCGTGGGCGGGCAAGGTGGATCGCAATTCGAGTTTTGCAAGATCATGGAAGTGCTGGGGGAGCATTGCAGCTCAACAGCATCCTTTGTGAGTTCGCAGCAGTCGGTCGGCCTTAAAGCTCTGGAGCTGTTCGGCAACGACGCTCAAAAAGAAAAGTGGGGCCAGGCGATCGCTACGGGAGCAAAGTCGATCGCGTTTGCATTGACCGAATCCCAAGCCGGTTCGGACATCAGCAACGTGCGAACCCGAGCTGAACTAAACGGCGACGACGCGTTTACCATTTCCGGCGACAAACGCTGGATCACTAACGGCGCCGATGCGGATGTGGTGATCGTCATGGCGCGGACTCCCGATCACGCTCATCCTGATGGAGCCGTGACTGCGTTCTTGGTTCCTATGGATGCGGCAGGCGTTAAGGTCACTGACGAACGACTCGACAAAATCGGATTTCGCGGAATTGCAACCAGCAACATTAGTTTGACCGACGTCAAAGTTTCGGCGGCAGATGTGTTGGGCGAACAGGGGGCTGGAATGGAACTAGTCGACACCGTGTTGGCGTTTCGCCGGATGACGATGAACTCGGCCGCCGTCGGTGCTGCAAAGTTTTGCATCGAAAAAATGATTGAACGAGCCAACGGTCGACATCAGTTTGGAATCACACTAGGCAGCTTTGAACTCGTCCAACAAAAAATCGCCACCGCGGCGGCAGACTGCTACGCGATGGAGAGTGCGAACTTGCACATGGCGAAGGCGTTGACGGCCGAATCGCCCGATTGCGACACCGAAGCGGCAATGCTGAAAGTGTTTGGTAGCGAGACGCTGTGGACGACGGTCAATGATTGCATGCAAGTCTGGGGCGGGGCAGGGGTGTTTACTGACCAACCGTTCGAACGTCTTGTTCGCGACGCTAGGTTGAGCTTGATTGGCGATTGTGCGAACGATGCGTTGCGTAGCTTTATCGCGTTGGTCGGGTTCCGGCACGTCGGTAGGGATTTGAATTCCAATGAAGACGGGCTTGTTTCCGGGCTCCGCAAAAAACTGGGCGTCATGGGCGAGTCGCTGGTCAACCCGACCTTGCCGATCAAGCACGATCACTTGAAGTTCTACGCTCGGGGAATCTCAAAGCAGATCGGCCAGCTTTCGTGGCAGCTAAAAATGGCACTCAGCAAAAACGGCAGCAAGGTTTACGCTCAGCAGCACGTCCAAGGCCGATTGGCCGACGTCGCGACGGAGTTGTTTATGGCCAGTTGCGTTTACGCAAGGATTAGTGCGGTTGTCGTCAATGGCACGATTTCACAAACCAACCGCGACCGTGAGTTCAAAGTCGCTCAATTGTACCTGAGTCTTGCTCAACGTCGTAACGAGCATCGCCTAGAAGATATGAAGCAAAACTGTGACAAAGAAATTAGTTCAGTTGCTGAAGATCTACTGGGCAACGACGAGTAGTCTTCGCAAACGATGGAAATTGATATGGCGATGGTTGTGCTTTGACAGCCATCGCTTTTTAATTTGAACCACAACAGCACAAATGTTTGACCGCGAATCTTCTGGTTGGTTTAAACATACACCTTTTTCGAGCCATCTCATGACAAAACAAACAGATTCGATCCAATGGATCGGCGACACTGCTGGCCAGTTGGATTTGCTAGACCAAACACTTTTGCCTACCACGCTCAAACGCATTGAATGCGAGACGGTGGAGACGGTTTGGGAAGCGATCAAGATGCTTCGCGTGCGTGGTGCTCCTGCGATCGGTATCGCGGCGGCGTATGGCGTGATCGTTGGTTTGCAAACGGTGGATGACGAAAACGAAACCGCTTTTTATGAGCGTTTCGATCACGTGCTGACGTATCTGGCAGAAAGTCGACCGACGGCGGTTAACCTGTTCTGGGCCTTGGACCGCATGCGAAAGTGCGGCCAGCAGCAAAAAGAATCCGGCAGTAGCCTCCTTGCAACAAGATCGGCTTTGCTTGCAGAAGCGGTTGCAATTCACGAACAGGACCGTCAAATGTGCCACGCGATCGGCAAGCATGGCGTTGGGTTGCTGGAGGGCGTCTCGGGTGTGCTGACTCACTGCAACGCCGGCGGATTGGCTACCGCTGAATACGGCACTGCGCTCAGTGTATTTTTTACCGCTCAAGATGAAGGTCACGACCTGCACGTGTACGTCGATGAAACTCGGCCGCTGTTGCAAGGTGCTCGGCTGACCGCGTGGGAGTTGATGCAGCGTAAAATTCCGGCGACGTTGATCTGCGATTCCATGGCGGCCCAAGTGATGCGAGAAGGCCGAGTCCAGGCGGTGGTGACGGGTGCGGATCGCATCGCAGCCAATGGTGATTCGGCGAACAAGATCGGCACCTATTCATTGGCGGTGCTGGCCAAGGCCCATAATATTCCGTTTTATATTGCGGCGCCGAGCAGCACGTTTGATTTGAGTTTGCCGACGGGTGATGGGATTCCGATCGAGGAACGGGACGCGATTGAGATCACTAACGGCTTCGGCAAACAAACCGCTCCCGATGGGGTTAACGTTTACAACCCGGCCTTCGATGTGACGCCTGCTGATTTGATCGCGGCGATCATTACCGAAAAGGGTGTTATCAATCCGGTCAATGAAGCGAATGTTCGCGGGATGATTGGCGGGTAAGGCGTTTGGCTGCTGACGAAAATCAACCACGGATGAACACCGATTTCCGCGTGCACGTCGGTGTTTGTTTGCGTGCATCGGTGTTGGTAAGTTTTTCCGCCGCATCAAAAGCGTAATAGAAAAATAGAGCTAGCCGAACCGTTGCGTCATTCGGCTTGTTGGGGTGACCCGGTCGTTGCTTCGTCCGCTATGGTTTAGCTTCGTCCGCTATGATTAAGCTTTGCCTACTATGGTTTCGCTTTGCCGAAACTGCATGTCGGGGCAATGGCTCTGTTAGTAAGTTGATTGTGGGAATTGATTGTCCACCCACGGCCCACTGCAGTTCGAGTACTGCGGCGTGGATTCGTAAGTCCACGAAGGATCAGTCACGAAATAAGTTCCCGATTTCAAATGAGCAAAA
>JALZWN010000222.1 GCA_023300235.1 Mariniblastus sp. | reverse complement strand
GGTTGCGATAATTCTGGGGTTGGTCGCCCGACGCGTGAGCGAGGAATTTGTGGAGATGGGCCTCTAGCCTGTCATTTGCATGGGGGCAGCGCGTAAGACAGGCTGGAAGCCCATCTCCACGTTTTTTGCTGCGCCAAAACATGCTAAATCAACCAACCCGTTAGTGAGGAACCCGTGGAAATCCTCGCTTACGCGTCCGGCTCCCATTTGTTGGGAGTTCCTGATTAGTAAAACGGATTTGCCCTGACGGATGCCTTTCGGTGCTGGGCAAACGCGGCCGGATCTTCTATTCTGTTGGGACTTATGTTGGCATTTAATTAGTATCTAGAACGAACAGATAAACATGGAAAATTGGCAAATTGGAGTCTTCACGAGCGTAGGAGCAGGACTTGGGTTGGACTTGGATCTGGCGGGCGCGATGGGGCTGCCAACGATTCAGCTGCACGCTCCTCCGCTTGGTCAACGCGACCAAGCCAGCGCGGACAAGATTTTGGCGACGCTTGCGCCTTATGGGATTTCAATCACGGCTGTCTTTGGCGGTTTTGAAGGAGAAAGCTACGAGACAATCCCGGCAGTGGTTGAAACCGTCGGCCTGATGCCTGAGGAGACTCGGCAAAAACGTTTGCAGGAAATGTTTGAGATCTCGGACTTCGCGAAGATGATCGGGTGTGATGTTGTCGCGTTGCATCTTGGGTTCGTACCGCATGACACGACCGACCCTGCTTATCAAGACATCGTCGCGGTGACTCAGCAGTTGTGCCAGCACGCGGCCGGTAATGGGCAAGCGGTGCATTTGGAAACGGGCCAAGAAACAGCCGAAGGGTTGGTGACTTTTATTAGTGATACCAAGTGCGACAATCTGTTCGTAAACTTCGATCCGGCGAATATGATTTTGTACGGTGCGGGTGAGCCGATCGAAGCGGTCGAAAAAATCGGCAAGTTGATCAAGAGTGTCCACTGCAAGGATGCGAAGTGGGCGGGTAAGCCCGGCGAAGAGTGGGGCGAGGAAACGAAGTTGGGCGACGGCGATGTTGGCATGAAAGCGTTTTTGCAAACCTTGCAAAAAATCGGCTACACGGGACCGTTGACGATCGAACGCGAGATTCCTCAAACGCCTGAAAAGCAACAAGCAGAAATCGGCCATGCGGTTGATTTGCTGAAGCAGTTGAAGGAAGATCTTTTGTAGGCATGGGGCTGTGGGCGAGAGCCCTAGGCGTGTTTTTTGATGTGTCCGATTGGAAGATCAACCACGGATGGATGCCGACAAACACGGGTTTCGCAATCGCAGATCCGCGTTTAGTAGTGTTCATCGGTGGTTGTGAATTTTCGACACCACCAACCGCGTAATTCAGAAATAGCGATTGTGAAATCGTTACGTCATCCCACTCGTGACATCGTTCACTGCGCAAATCATTTTTAAAACGGACGAGTAGTCATGGCTGACTCTGACTTAAAGCAAGACATCTTTAATGTTCCGAATAAGATCTCGGCGGCGCGGCTGTTGCTGTCGTTCGTGTTCTTTGCGTTGTTGCCGTTGCAGTTGTTCTGGGCTGCGTTGGTGGTGTTCGTGATCGCTGCGGGCACCGACTGGGTCGATGGTTGGTACGCTCGGAAGTACAACATGGTGACGAAGCTAGGCCGAGTACTTGATCCGTTCTGTGACAAAATTTTGATCTGCGGAGCTTATATTTTGCTGGCGATTGAGATGGATGACTTGTTTCCTTGGTACGCAAAGATCGCGGGATGGATGGCGGTGGTCGTTGTCGGTCGAGAGTTATTGGTGACGGTGCTGCGATCGATGATCGAAGGCGCCGGCGGAGACTTTTCGGCTAAGTGGGCGGGGAAGTTGAAGATGGGTTTTCAGTGTGTAGCGGTCGGTGCCTGCTTGGTAGCGTTGGCGCTTAAAACTGAAACGACCGAACCGGTGGCGGCAGGGATTCCCAGTTGGCTGAACATTGTTTTAATTAGCTCGATCTGGCTCTCGATCTACTCGACGTTGCAATCGGGTTGGGGATACTGCGTCGCTGCTGGAAAATATTTGCAGAGCTGATTGTTCAGCGCCGGCCGGCTGTTTTCTGAATTCCACTTTTATATCTATTAAATCACTCTAGGTCGCGTGTGGACATTGCTTTCGAAAATCATCCAACTCTCGGGTTTGCCAATTTGCTTGCGGCTTTCGATACGGCCGCTGACTGGATCGAGTTAGGGTTGATGATCGTGGTGATCGCGATCGCGGTGATGTCGATCCGCTATTGGTACTGGGCGTTTGGACGGCTAAGGAATGGACAAGAACTGATCCCATATCAGCGTAGCGAATGTGTGTTGGGATTTATTGATCTGGTGGCGATTTTTGTTTTTTGGGCGGGGGCTCAGGTATTTACTGGCGTCGTGTTGGTCGCGATTGCTGGCCGCGATGCAATGCGTGGCAGCGAAGTCGAAGTGTTCGAAAAGCACGGTGTATGGTTGCTTTATTTGTCGGCAGCCTTTGGGATCGGATCGTTGGTGGTCGGCGGATCGTATTTGGTGTTACGCTATCGAACCACGAATTCGTTTGGTTTGCGAATCGGCCAACTTGGAAAACAAATCGGTTACGGCGTGGTAGTGTTTGTCATGTTGTTTCCGGTGACCTTGCTGATTCAGTATCTACTTTCGCTATTGGTTAAATACGAACACCCCGTGATGACGGTGCTGGCAGAGAATCCAAGTTTCGTTTCGATTTTTGGATGTTGGGCGGCTGCGGTGTTGCAGGCTCCGTTTGTGGAAGAGTTTTTATTCCGTGGTGTGTTTCAGCATTGGATGGAACGGTTGAGCATTTCCAAGCTCAATGACGATCGAATGTTGCTGGGCGGTAGTAGCTTGGCAGTCGATGCAGCGGCGGTGGGCAGTAGTGCGATTGACGGTCGGTTAGGTGGTCGGTTAGATGACGTGGTCGTTGCCGAAATCGTTAATGACCACGATGGTGCAGATCCTGTGATCGGGACAGATGCGAACCCCTTTCGGGCGATGAAAAGTCAGGTGCTTCCGTCGACGGAAGAAGTGCAATCGAATCTGCGTAGGTTCGGTTACTGGCCGATCTTCGTTAGTAGTTTGTGCTTCGCCTTGGTGCATTATGGGCAAGGCTTAGCGCCGATCCCGTTGTTTATTTTGGCACTTGGGCTAGGTTACTTGTTCCGTCAAACGGGCAGCCTGGTCGCCTGCATCACGGTACACTTTTTATTGAATTTCTACAGCATGTTCGTGTTTACGGTCATGATTCTGTTGGGCGAATCTCCTTAAGCAAACTCCTTAAGCGAAATTCCTTAGTCGGGTAATTAGATATGATTGGATTTGGTGTCGTCGGTTGTGGCATGATTGCTCGTTTTCATGCCAAAGCGATCGCGGAAATCAGAGGAGCGAAGCTGGTTGCGTGTTGTTCCAGTCGAATGGAGTCGGCGCAGAAGTTTGCGGATGAACAAGGCTGTACGGCTTACGGATCGACGGCCGAAATGTTGGCCGACCCGGCCGTCACCGTTGTCACGATTTGCACGCCTAGTGGGGCTCATCTTGAACCCGCCGTCGCCGCCGCCAACGCAGGCAAGCACGTCGTGGTCGAAAAGCCATTAGAGATCACGCTCAAACGCTGCGACAAAATCATCGACGCATGTGAAAAGAACGGCGTGCTGCTATCGACAATTTTTCCGTCGCGTTTTCACGACGCGAGCCAAAAGCTAAAGAAAGCCGTCGACGGCGGTAAGTTCGGCACGCTGACGCTCGGCGATGCCTACGTGAAGTGGTTCCGCACGCAAGAGTACTACGACAGCGGGCAATGGCGAGGTACTTGGGATTTGGATGGCGGTGGTGCGTTGATGAATCAAGCGATTCACAACGTTGATTTGCTCAGTTGGCTCATGGGGCCGGTCGAGTCGATTTCGGCGAACGTCGCGACGTTGGCTCATGATCGAATCCAGGTCGAAGATGTCGCGACGGCTTCGCTGCGATTTAAAAGCGGTGCTCTTGGCGTGATTGAAGCGACCACAGCGGCGTTTCCAGGGATGCTGAAAAAAATCGAGATCCACGGGAGTCATGGTTCGGCGGTGATCGAAGAGGAGGACATCAAGACTTGGGAGTTCGCCAAGATGACGGCTCAGGACAAAAAAATCGCGGCCGCGACCGAGACGATGACTGACACTGGCGGCGGTGCGGCGGACCCGAGTGCGATCGGTCACGCGGCGCATGCGAAGCAGTTCAAGGATTTTGTGAAGGCGATAAAAACCGGCAGCCAACCGGTGATCGACGGGGCCGAAGGTCGCAAGAGCGTCGAGATTATTTTGGCGATTTACAAAGCGGCCGAAACCGGTAAATCGATTTCGTTACCGTTGGCCAAAGATCCTGTTTTAAAAGCTCGCTCGAAGGGGTAATTTGTCATGACAAAAAGTATTGAAAATCCGATCCACTTGGACGCACTCGTGGTTGCTGCGCATCCGGATGATGCTGAGTTGGGAATGGGCGGTGGGATTTTAAAAATGCTGGCTCAAGGGTTAAAGGTCGGCGTGTTGGATTTGACTTCGGGTGAACCAACGCCGCACGGGTCTCTCGAAATTCGCGCTGCGGAAACACAAGCCGCGACGGACGTGCTGAAGCTAAGTTGGCGAGGGAACCTCGGTCTGCCCAATCGCAGCCTCGAACCGACGCTCGCAGCTCGCAAGGAACTTGCCAGCGTGATTCGGTTGACGCGGCCGCGCTGGCTGTTCGCGCCTTTTTGGGTGGATGCTCATCCCGACCACACCGCGGCGACGGAGTTAGTCGATGCGGCTCGGTTTTGGGCGAAGCTGTCGAAGACCGACATGCCGGGAGAGCGTTTCCATCCCGAGCGGATTTTTAATTATTACTGCGTCCATTTGAAGATGCATGCCACGCCGGCGTTTGTGTTGGACATTAGCGAGTTTTGGGAGCAAAAGATCGAGGCGATTGGCTGTTTTGAGAGCCAATTCGTGACGGGACGCGAGCAGATGGATCCATCGTTTTTGGATCAGCTAAAAATCGAGGCGGCTTATTGGGGCAAAACGATCGGTGTGAAGTACGGTGAGCCTTACAATAGCAGGGAGCCGATCGGTCTGTCCGGGTTTGACAAGTTGGTTTAGCGGTGTTTTTTGTTCGAATGGGCGGTTCGGGGGGGAAAAACCGGCTTATTTGTCCATTAGTTTTGGGAAAACTCGGCTAACCGAATGGGAAAATTCGGTTTCAAGGTAACAATGGGCGTGTTTGTTAGATTTCTCACACTCCCTAAGCTGCCGGCTCGCCGTCGTGTCCCCTATGAATTCTTCTTCTAATGTTTCTAGCGCGCGAATTAAACAGGACTTGCCTTGTCTGGTTCATCAAAAATCGTTTTCGAAGACTCGAAAATTGCAAGACGGATTTCAGATTCAGGTCGTGGGCTGTTCGCAGTTGAGCGACGAAATTTTGGAAGCTTGGAATGGTATGCGGGCGGATCAACCGCAGCATGAGTCGCCTTATTTCTCGGTCGAATTTACTCAAGCGGTGGCAGCGATCCGAGACGATGCGAGGCTTGCGATTTTCCGAAACACGGGCGGTGTGATCGAGGGGATTCTGCCGTTTCAAAAGACTTCGTCAACGTATGCTGAGCCTATCGGTGGTCGTTTGAACGATGTCCATGGAGTATTGGGTGGTCGAAACCTGTCGGCGGATCAAATTTTGGAAGGGCTGGAATTGATCGGTATTCGTTCAGCCAGTTTTCACGCGGCCGCTGATTTTCATGGCACCGATGATCGTTTTCAGTTTCGAGAAATGAAGTCTCATCATTTGGATTTGTCCGATGGTTGGGAGTCTTATTATCGCTGGGCCAAAAAGAATAGCTCGACCATCAAACGACATGGGCAAAAGTCGCGTGCGTTGGCGCGGAAGTATGGTGAGTTGCGGTTTGAGTTTCAAAATACCGATTCGGCGGTGCTGGAAGAATTGATTGCGTTAAAGAGTGCTAAGTATCAACGGACAAAGACGTTTGATATTTTGTCCGTTGAGTGGGCGGCGAATTTGTTGCGTCACATCCATCAAATTCAGACGGACGAGTTTTCTGGGGTTTTGTCGACGTTGCATGCGGGCGATCGTTTGGTCGCGGCACACTTCGGGATGTTGACCGACCAGATGTTGCATTATTGGTTCCCGACGTTTGATATCGAGTTCAATCAGTTTTCGCCTGGTACGGAGTTGATGTTACGGGTGGCGAAAGAATGTTGCGACCGGGGGCGAGGGAAGCTGGACCTTGGATTTGGCGACGATGACTACAAATTTAAGTTCAGCAACGATAGCGATCGGGTTAGTTGTGGCTTGATGACCGACAGCTCGATTGGCTTCCAAGCGGCCAAAGCTCGCTACCATTGGCGGCAACGCCTGAAGTCGATGCCGATGAAACCGGCCGTCAAGCGGGTGTTGCGGAAGGTCTATCCGGGCTTCGGTGGCTGGAATTTCAAGTAGGTTTACTGTCAAGAGACGGTTTTCGCGATTAAAAAAGTGCTGGCGGAAACGTTTTTCGATACTCTTCTTTTCACGGTATGTAGAAAAGCGCAAAATAAGGGTTCCATTCTATTTTTAGGACCCCACCCATGATGCTCGAAGCGAACCTTGTCGCCTCATCTTTTTACTGTATTGAAACGCTCCATGCGTTCGTAACATCTCCGTCGCTGCTTGCTTGGCTTGCGCCGCTAAGTGATGTTGTTGTCGATGGGGCTGGCCAAGCCGCTGGTGAAGCAGGCGGACACGGAGGCGGACACGGAGGCGGGCATGATCAGCTTACTACCAATCAAAGCTTGGCTTACCTTGGGATAGCGTTCGTTTTGATTGCGTTGAATGGCTTCTTTGTGGCGGCCGAATTTGCGTTGGTAAAAGTTCGCATTAGCCAGTTGGATAAATTGGTAACCGAGGGCAAGATGTTTGCCAAACCGGCCAGGTGGTTGGCGGGTCGTTTGGACCACTCGTTGTCCGCTTGTCAGCTGGGCATCACGATGGCGTCATTGGCACTTGGTTATGTCGGTGAGCCCGCGTTTGCGTTTTTGATTCGGCCGTTCTTTGAATGGGTAGGTGTCAGCGATACGTGGATTCATATTTTCGCATTCATCTTCGCGTTTTCGGTGATCACGTCGTTCCACTTGGTCGTTGGCGAGCAAGCTCCGAAAATCTGGGCGATTCGAAAGCCAAAGGACATGGTCCGCTGGTGTGCGCCGCTGATGGTGTTTTTCTTCTACATGTTGTTCCCGTTCATGTACGTGTTGAATTACGTGACCGAAGTGATCTTGGGATGGTTGGGGCTTGGCGGTGGTTCCGGGCACGAGTCGCCTCACTCGGAAGAAGAAATCCGAGCCTTGTTGCGCGAGTCGCATATTCATGGAAACCTTACAGGGAATGAACATTATCTGCTGAACAATGTGTTTGAGTTCGATGATTTGGTTTGTCGATTGGCGATGTTGCCGCGCACGGAGGTTCAGTTTTTAGACGTTAACTTGCCGTTTCCTGAACTGATGGCAATCGCCAAAAACACCAAGCACACGCGGTATCCTGTGTGTGACGCGTCGTTGGACAAGTTACTGGGCGTGGTGCACATGAAGGACTTGCTGGGCATTGACGCAAAGTCTACGGATTTCGATGTCAAATCGGTGATGCGCGAGCCGGTTAAGGTTCCAGAGAACATGCCGATCACTACCGTGCTAAAGAAAATTCAAACAACTCATCAGTTAATGACGTTCGTGGTGGACGAGTACGGCGCGATCGTTGGCGTGTGCACGCTGGAGAATGTTTTGGAAAAGATCATTGGGCCGGTGGATGATGAATTCGATGTGACGACCGAGCCTGCGGTCAAGGAAATCAAGCCTGGGCATTTTATGGTGATCGGTACGACGCCGATTTCAGAAGTCGAAAAGGCGCTGAATTTGAATCTGGACGAAGCGGATGTGGATACCGTCGCGGGTGTGCTGATGAATCGGTCCAACAAGGTTCCCGAAGTCGGCGACAAGGTTCAGTTCGAGGGTGCGACCGCGGAGGTCGTGTTGGTCAAGCATGACCATGCAGAGCGGATTCTGTTTCGGATTGTTGAACAATAAGTCGTCTTGGTTCGTGGGTGCTGATTACAGCGGTAGTTCGAGAATGCTTTTGGCCGCGGATCAAAAATTAGGAAGCCCCTGTGAGGGGTGGCCTGGTGCGTTAGCGAGGAACTGTGAAGACGGGTTCGCCAAGACATGCTAGATGCTCGCGAACTGAGTTGGCAGGACTCGGATAGCGTTGGCGAGACCTTGGTCTGTCGGGAAACGCGGCCATAAAAAAACGTTGGCTTTCGTCTTGCGACAAAAGCCAACGAAAATGTGTTTGACACTGGAATAGCTTGCCATTCCAGTGTCGACTCGTGCTCAGCCGTGAGCGTCCTTCAAAGCTGGTTGACCCAGAAACCTAGCTCGAACGACTAAATGCTTTGCCCCCAGGAGGGAGGGAATATGCAGAAGTCCCGCGATCTCTGCAACACGACTGATCAAAAGTGTTTGAGAGCAACGCTTAAAAGCGATCTCTGCCTTAACAAATACAGAGGCTGAAGGGGCGTCGCAAGACCATCTGTAAGGGCTCGATGGCCATCTGCAAGCATCTTGGCCAAGAACAGGTCTCGCTAGATCGCCTAGGCTGCCCGGTTGTTTGTTGGGGTTTGCCTATGTTTTCACATTGGTGGTACGGCACCTCCGAAAATATTGAAAATCAATTAAAATTCGCGGATGAACAAGCAAGTCTCAATAATCGGCACCGGTCTTATCGGTGGATCCTTAGCAAAAGCACTTCGTAAGTCTGGCTTTGCGGGCACCATCGTCGGTGCGGATCAAAATGAATCGGCTCTTATTAGAGCGGTGGAACTGGGCGTGATCGATCGATATTCAAACGATCTTTCGGAAGCGGTCGCGGGCGCGGACATCATTGTGTTGTCGGTGCCGGTGCGTCAAACGGGAGCGGTTTTGGCTGAGCTGTTGCCGGGGCTTCCTACGGATTCGGTGATCACGGACGTGGGCAGTTCCAAAGCGCACGTCGTCTCGGCGGCTCGGCAAGCGTTAGGCGAGCATATGGATCGATTCGTACCGGGGCATCCGATTGCCGGTCGGGAAAAAAGCGGTGTGGCGGCGGCGGAGACGGAGTTGTTCCGCGATCACCGCGTGATCCTGACGCCGCTCGAAACGACTCGACAAGACGCCGTCGATCGGGTCAGTCAGATGTGGAACTCGGTAGGGGCTCAGGTCAGTTGTTTGAGTGTTCAGCAACACGACTTGGTGTTGGCGGCGACGAGCCATTTGCCGCATGTGTTGGCTTATGCGACGGTCGATACGTTGGCGGGCACGGATTATGTCGAAGAGATTTTTGAGTTCGCTGCGGGTGGGTTTCGAGATTTCTCGCGGATTGCTTCCAGCGATCCAGTGATGTGGCGAGACGTTTGTTTGACGAACAAGTCAGCGATCTTGGACGTCTTGGATCACTTCGAGGCTCGGCTTGGTGACATTCGAAAAGCGATTGAAACGGATGATTCGAAAGTGCTAACCGAGACGTTTTCGAAATCTAAAAAAATCCGCGACAACTTTTTGCGATAGCAAATCTGGACTTCTTTACGGTTTTACTTTCGGAGCCTCAAACGCAGGGCCCGGGGTGCCTGGGTTGGGTAACATGTCGGAAAACAGTTGCTCGATTGGTTGCCAGTTTGCCCAGTCGGCTCGTAGCAAACGAGTACCGGTTTCCAAACGGCCATCGGCGAGCCAGTCGCGGAGGATGCCAAAGTGGATTGGTCCGTACTCTTTTCCGTCTGACGTGCGTATCACCCAGGTGTTGAAGGGCGGAGAGTTCTGGACGTATTCAACCGTTGTGTCGTCCAAAACGACTCCTTGTCGGATCACAGGCGGACGCTTGGGCGTTTTGAGTTCGATCGGCGGTCCCAAGATCACCGGACGCGGCAAATCTCGTTCTGTTTCGGCTCGTCTTAGCCAATCGAGAATATGTTCGATTTGCTGCAGCGAGCGGTCTTTGGTTTTGGTGGACGAGGGTTCGTTGGGGATCAGCTTTTTGATTTTCATCAGCTTTTTGATTTTCTTTAGATCGATCGATGCATTTTCGAAGTGCCCCGAATGGATGTTCGTGAGTGCTCGTGCATGACGAGCCGCGATTAGCATTTGCGGTTCGTGTCGCATCAATTCGATGATGGCCGAGAAGTCTGAGGTTGCGGGGCTCCAACGGCCCATTTGAGCAAAGACCTTTCCACGAGCAAGCAGGATCTCAACTAAGTCTTGATCCTCTTCGAAGCGATGCAATGCCTTGGTCAACCAAATCAAAACGTACTCGTGCTTGCCTCGACTCACCAACACCGAGGCTCGTCCCCGATAAGCCTTTGCCGCTCGCGGATCCAAAGCCAACGCGGCTTCAAAATCTGCTAACGCCAACTCTGGCTGATCGTTTTGCAGATACGCTTGTCCGCGCTGTTCAATCGTTGTTGCTTGCTGCGGCGCCAGTTCGATGGCGGTCGAAAAATCGCGAATCGCGCGGCGGTAGAGTTTCATCGACAAATAGACTTTGGCTCGCTGATGATAGCTATTCGCGTCGGCTGGGTCGTGGACGATCGCTCGATCGTACGCACGCGTGGCTTTTTTTCGTAGGCCCGCTTGGAGGTAAAGTTGAGCCAGCAGCAAATGGTATTTGGCACAGTTGGGTTCAATTTCGATTGCCTTCTTCAAGTCCGACCGCGCTTTGCGTTGGAGTCCCAACGCTGCCAATGAATTGGCGCGTCCGTACCATGCGGCGTGGCGACCGGGATCGTGGCGAATTACTTTCGTCAGATCGGCGCGTGCTAGTTCATGGTCTTCGGAATCGGAAAACGCTTGCCCTCTGGCGACTAGAATCTTAAGATTACCGGGGTCGCTGCGGTGGGCGATCGTGAAGTCTCTTAGGGCGTTTTCGTGGTCGCCGAGAAACTGATGAGCCATCGCGCGATACAGGTGGATTTTGGGGGTGTCGGGTGCGCGTTGTTCGAGGCGGGTGAAATGTTTGATCGCTTTTAGGGCCACCGGGTGTCCGATTTTTCGGTAGGATTCGGCGGCGGCAGGACGAGCATCAATCGCGGACGTTAACGCGTCGATGGACGAGTGCCATTTTTCTAGTCTGGCTCCTGCGGCGGCTTTCCAGACCCAACAGCCTGAGTGATGAGGACGCAGTTGGGAAGACTTTTTGAAGTCGGTAAAGGCTTTTTCGAATTGTTCCAACTCGTACAACGACGCACCTCGCCGGTACAGGTATTCTGCTTTTTGGTCGGCATCATGAGCCAACTCGATCGCCCGCGTGTACTCTTCAAACGACTCTGGGAAATTGCAAAGCTTGTGATAGATTTCCGCTTTGACGGCAAAGCCTTCGGGGAGCGTCTCTAGACGTGTCGCATGCTGGCAGGAAGCAAGAGCTTCATTGAGACGTTCTTCGACCAAGAATGTTTTGGCTTGCAATAGTACCGCTTCGTATCGGTCAGGGGCTAATGCGAGAGCCCGATCGAGGTCTTGGTGGACAGACGGAAATTGTTTCATTCCCAGCAATGCGTTTGCTCTGCCGATCATCGCATCGGCATGATCGGGATGGACGTTCAGGAATCGCGTGAAGTCTTTGATCGCCTGGGTGTAGCTTTTGATGGCCGTGTAGCATTCGCCGCGGACCAACAAGGCCATCGTCGCGTTTGGATTGGTTTGTAGGATTTTTGTGAGTGTGTCGATGGATCGAATCGGAAAACCAAGTTCAGCACGGAGTTGGCAGCTTTGGATTTTCTGTCGATAGTGTTCGCCTGCAAGACGGTAGAGCTGGTGTAGGTCTTGGTCCGTTGCGGCGATCAAACCGGATTGGTGATTGATTCGTGCGCTCAGTTCGTACGCGGAGCGGCGGCACTGGGTCGGTGCTTCTGGGCTGGCAGCGGAAACCAGTAGTGATTCTAAGTGTTGAGTGACGCCGGCTTGGTGGTGGGTTTTGGCGAGCCCTAATGCTGACCAGCGATGGTCAATGTCGATGGAAAGGGCTAGTTTGAAGTCGCGTTCGGCTTTTCGCAAGCGGCCTTGTCGGAGGTACATCCAACCGCGGTCACAAAACACGCCGGCCGGGGGGGAAGGCAATTTTGTTTGCTGGTGGAAGAACTCCTTGGCCACTTCTGAATACTGTTCCATCAGGGCTAGGTATTGGTCGCTATGCGGAGCGGTCAATTCGCAGGCGCGGTGTAGGTCGTTGAATGCTAATCGCCACTTGTTCTGTTCCCCGCGACTTGCGGCTCGCCAAGCAAACGTGTTTGGATCTTCCCAATTGCCTTCGATGGCGATCGTGCAAGCTTGTTCGGCTTTTTTTGATTCACCAATTTGGTAATGTGAAAAACCTTTCAGCGACATGCATTCGGCGATCCGTTGACCGGGTGCGTCGGCGATGGCGCGGTTCAAGCAAGCGAGGGCTCGGGGGAAGTCTTGTTTGGCGATCAGCTGTTTGGCTTTGGTCAGTTGCAAATCAACCGCCAGTGGCAAGGTATCATCGGCCATCGTCTGGGCCATCGTCTGGCTTGGCTTGGCAACTTTGGCCGAGGCGTGTACCGGCATGGCAACATCGCTCGCGCCGACCGGCGTGGGCTGGCTGATGGTTGCGTTGGGTTGAACGTTTGATCGTTCCCATCCGCAGGAGCAGCTCGCGCGATTTTTAAGCGTATTTTGGCACGCTGGGCAAAGGTTTTTCATGTTACATTTGCTGGACTGAAGTTCAGGAAGTGGCCACCGAGAATTGGGTGAGAGTAACGTCCGAGACCAAAATATTATCCATGCTGGAGCGGTTGGCGTCAAATTTTGTTTACGGCAGGGAGCGTCTTTTTGGTAGTAGGTTGGCAGTAGGTTGGGGGGAGTTTTAGGGGGTAGGTTGGGGAGGGAGGCGGTGATGGCCGTAAATTCGTGCCAACCTTCCGATATTTGTGGGCCACGGCGAATGATTGGCTTGGATTACAATTGTGTTGCTGGGTTTTGGTGAGGATGAGCCGATTTAATTTTTAGTGCTCAGCCGATTAGAATCTTCGTTTTGCCGAAACTTTAGCCGCGATTTTGCGTAAGGTATTGGTTGGGAGCGTGATGCCCGCTGGCCATTTTTTTTGAGCGGGCAAATCAGTTTTTGAACCTAGCTGTTCTGGTAGCCCGACGCGTTAGCGAGGAACCCTTGAAAATCCTGACTAACGGACTTGTTGATTTAGTCAACAAATCCGCCTACTAGACTAACCAATCCGCCTACTAGACTAGAATGAATTCCAGACTGCCTGCGTGCATGACAGGCTGGAAGCCCATCACCACATTGTTTAGGCTTCGCCAAAAACTATTAAATCAACAAACCCTGATGCAGCGGGCTACCACTGACGCAGCGGGCTACCATTATCGATCCGCTTTGGCGATGGCCGCGATTTACGCTCCACAAAACCGAGGCTATCGCTCAATCGGCGAGTAATGATTTTTCAAATCTGACTATCAGCAACTCGATATCCGTTAAACGACAAAACGCTAACCTTGTTTTTAAACACAAGTCTTCAGTTAATACGATCATGATCCAAATCATCAATCCATTTAAGCTAGTCTTTGTTGGTCTCATTTTTGTGGCAGTGGCTACCAGTTTGCCTGCTTCAGTGATTGGGCAGGGCTTCAACGTGTATTTTCAACAAGCAGATTTAGACAGCGATGGGGAAATCGCACCGCATGAGATTACGGGGTCGATCAAGCGGTATTTGGTCAGCAGGGGCTATGACGTTGACAAACGCCACAAGATCAAGGACCTCCTGCGGCATGCGGGCACGGACACGGGCACGGGGCAGGAGCCGAAAGCGGAAACTGTGACGGAATCGAGTAACCTGAAGGTCCCCAAGTTTGGGGTCGAGGCTGCAGATAAAGTTAGTGTTGGAGGCTTTGGGGCTGTAGCGGAAACGGTTGAGTATTCCGAAACTGTAAATAAGCAAACGCGCCAACTGTTTGAAAAATACGATCGAAATGAAAACGGCGTGATGGACAATTGGGAAATTGCTCGTATGTCCTGGGGCAGCCCGAGGCCATCGGTCAGTGATAAGAACGGTGACGGGCGATTGAGCTACCGCGAGATCCAAGATCGTTATCGCGATCGAGAAATCGCGAAACAGGGATCCGATCAATCTTCACAAGCCTCTAGCGGTAGTCGTGATTCGGAAGAGCGTTCGGAAGAGCGTTCGGGTGGGCGTGGGCGGTATGTGCGTCCGGAAGGCGAGTCACGGTCCGACCGTAGTTATTCAAGGGGCTCGCGAGATGGAACAAATAGTTCGTCGAGGTCTAGCTCCAGCCGCCCAAGTGTAAAAGCCTCGGTAGACATGGAACGAAAGAAACGAGAGCAGGTTGAAAGGTACGTAGAAAGTTATTTTAAAACCCGTGATCTGGACCAGAACGACGTGCTTGAGGGGGACGAGCTGAAAAAGGTGAGCTCGAAGGCGAGGTACGATAAGAACCGCGACGGAAAGATTACGAAAGCGGAGATGTATGAAGCCTCCGCTCCGCTTACCAAAGCCACTACAACGAAGTCAGCGACATCATCGTCCAGCAAAAGCTCGCGTTCCAGTAGCTCGCGTTCCAGTAGCTCTCGAACGACATCGAATGGTTCCAGTTCATTTAACAAACTGGATGTCAATAAAGATGGTTTGGTGCAGATGCATGAGTTCTCGAAGACATGGACCGAGAAAAAGCTCAAAGAATTTGTCGGCAAAGATGAAGACGGCGACGGTGTGATTTCGCCGAGTGAGTGGTAGAGTCGGTTGATGGAACGATTCTACAGGCTCGATTTTTCTGCTGCACTGTGATGGCACAGTCGATGTCGCCGTTTTCTGGTCGGTTGCCCGTAGAGTCTGGCAACTGGGTTAGCGTTGAATGGTGTCGCCAAGTGCACCCGCGGATCGGACTGATCGAATCGGGTTTGATTCGCCGCGTTCGGCCAAGATGGATTCCATTGACTTGCGAACTGAATCCCAATCACCCGAGCCTCCAGCAGCGTTCTGCTGTTGCCCGCCGGGCAGTCGTTTTTCAAAAGCAAACGCTTTGGCGAAAAACGCGTCGGTCTTCGTTTTAATTTTTCCCAGCATGCTTGGTTCGGCGGGTTGGTTTTGTGGGATCAAGTTGCCTAGCGTTGGCAATTCGATGTTGGGTTTCTTGAAACCAAGCGTAGGTAGTTTTAGGTTTTCCAAGAAAGCTGGTTTTTTGAAAATTCCCGACAATGGATTGTTGACGGGTTGATCGAACTGCGGGGCGCGTGTGTTCGAAAAGGAACTCCCGCCGTTGCCGGAAGCGATTCCTCGGCCGCTGAAAAATTCTTGAGCGGAGGCTGTCGGTGAGGTCGTGAGCTGTAAGCTGACGATAGCGAACAAAATGTAAGCGACTGTTTTCATGATTAGCTTGGAGTACATAAGACCATCCGTTTGAAAAAATGATTTCGGACGTTTCAGGTAGGTTTCACGTTGCCGAGTTTTTCAAAATTCGCATGCTGCGTCTAGGCCGGACGATCTGCGTGACTTGTCGGATCTAGAAGTGCTAGCGGCGTTGGTGCAGTCAGCTTGAATTGGGGCGTGGATATTCAACTGGAACCTGTCGCCTACGCCTTCCGGGGCGTCGTTAAACGGGCGGTTTGCTTTCGCAGCCAATTGAGCAAGCCAAAAGCAATATGGCACCTCGGACCATTGATTGGGTGGAGCAGCGGTTTGGCGGGCCAATGGCTTGGCGGGCCAATGACTAGGCGGGCCAATGGCTTGGCGGGTCAATGACTTGGTGGGCCAATACGGATTCCCACATCGAGCGAAGCTACATTTTCTGTTGTTCGCTGACAGCGTTCTTGACATCTTTCAAAGCCGTCTTGGCAGCATCGTACTTTGCGTCGGCGGCGATCGCTTTGTCGAAATGGACTTTAGCAAGGGTAAACTCTTCCAGCGATCGGTATGCGCTGCCGAGTGCGAAATGGAGTTCCTCAAAGCAGACCGTCTGGCATTCCAAACCTTCTTGCAGGATCTCAATCGCACTGGCGAATTCGCCTCGTTTGATTTCAAGGCTGCCAAGGAACACATGGCCGGTGGCGTCTTTGGGATTGGCTTCGATTTGTTTTCGGTACCACTGCGCGGCGACATCGTAGTTGCCTTCGTTACGAAACAGGTTGCCGATTTCGCCGTAAATCGAATCGCGATCAGCTTCTTTGGTCAACTCGATCGCTCGTTGGTAAGCCGCTTCGGCTTCACGGTATCGCGACAGATTGCCTAACGCGTGGCCGTAATCGATCCAACCGCGTTGGCTGTCGGGGTTGTTTTCCAGGAAAGGCTTGAGCAACAGAACGGTGGTGGCGTAAAAGCCTGCGTCGGATGCACTGACGATCGCTTGAACTTCAGGTGGTAATTTTTTGACCATGATCAGGGTTGTTTGAAATTTGAAGAAGGAAAGCGAAAAAGCCACTTGAGCATAAGCAGGGCGTTTTCTGTTACGTTGTAACGTGGCTAAGGCTCAATCCCATTCAGCGATGGTGGTTGCTGAGTTGCGGGGGGCCATAGCGTAGCTTTGGGAATTACAAAAGACAACGAACAAGCCAAACATTTCAAAGCATCAAGAAATGCTCAAAAGTGTTTTTTCAGGTAAAGAACCAGCGTTGAACTGGCTATCTAAAAAGCTTGGCAACGAAACTGGCCGCTTTCAGGAACCAGCTGGCCACTACCAAGAACACCGTTGGAACCATTGCGGCGACGATCGCGAACATGCCGATCTCGGTACCTTTGGTTTTTGATGGAGGCGGGGTCTGCCAGCCCATCCACTCGAGCGATCCGGTCACCCATAACGCTCGAGCGTAGTAGCTTAAGCACACACTGAACGCCGCGAAGACGGTCGTCAAAATCAACATCGAACCAATCGTAAACCGAAACTTTGACGCACACGTATTCATCCAGTGCACGATCGCGCCCTTGCTAAGCGGGGGATGCGTCGACGAGGAGATCAACGGTCGGTGGTTTGGGTTTTGATTGCTCATTCAGTCGTTCCGGTTCGTCCGGGGTAAGCGGCGAGGCCTGCTTCTAGGCACTCCATGGCGGCGGTAAGGTCTTCGCAGTTGAGGACATAGGCAATTCGAACTTCATCCGATCCTAGCCCAGACGTCACGTAAAATCCACTGCCCGGAGCCAGCATGATCGTTGAATTTTTATGCCGAAACTCTTTCAGCATCCACTCACAAAACCGATCCGAATCGTCCACCGGCAATCGAACCATCGCGTAAAACGCTCCGTTGATGACCGGGCAAACCACACCGGGAATTTTTTGCAGCCAGTCTAGCACCACGTCGCGACGCTTTTGATACTCGGCGATGTTCGTTTGATAATACTCGGCCGGCAATTGGTAGACCGCCTCGGCACCGATCTGTCCGAAGGTCGGCGGCGACAGGCGAGCCTGAGCCATTTTTAAAATCATCTGTAGTAGTTTTTCGTTTTTGGAAATCACGTTGCCAATTCGTGCTCCACAAGCGGAGAACCGTTTCGAGATCGAATCGATGACGATGATGTTTTCGTATTCTCGCTTAAAGCTTAACACCGAGTGGTGTATGTGGTCGTCGTAGACAAATTCGCGGTAAACTTCGTCCGCGATCAAAAACAAGTCTCGTCGTTTGACCAAGTCAAGTAATTCAGCAAGTGCTGCTTTGGGGTACAAAATCCCGGTCGGGTTGGCGGGGTTGCAAATCATGATCGCCCGCGTATTCGGCGTGATCTTTGCTTCAAAATCAGCGATCGTTGGCAACGCGAAATCGTTTTCGATGCTTGACGGCACTGGCACCAGCACGCCATCATTGGCCATCGTGAACGACAAATAGTTGGCGTAATATGGCTCTGGCACGATCATCTCTTCGCCCGCATCCAAGATCGCTCGCAACACGAAATTGATCGCTTCGGAAGCGCCGGTCGTGATCAGGACATCGTCGGTGACCACATCGCAATCGTACCGTCGGTAGTACTTGGCGACTTCTTCGCGGAGCGTCGGGATGCCGGCCGAGGGACTATAGGACAACAGCGAAGTGTCGGCGGCAGCGATCGCGTCGAAGAACACTTGCGGCGTTTTGATATCGGGTTGCCCAATGTTCAGTGGATAAACCTTGACACCGGCTTCTTTGGCGGCGTTGGCAAAGGGGGCAAGTTTGCGGATCGGGGATTCGGGTAAACCTGTTGCGCGGTCGGAAATCTCAGGCATGGAAATGTAACGTGGCCTAGGGCTTAAGTATTCAGGACAGCCTGGTGGGGTTCGGCTATCAAAGGCGGGTATTCTACACGAGAAGGGTTTTGGTGCGACAGATGTTTTTGAGGCCACGAAAGTCGGTAGAAAGTCAGTGAAGACGACTTTGGGCGAAACTGGCCAACCCGCGTGACTTCTGGTTTCTTGGTTGCAGATCCGTATGAGTCCCCTGTTGTTTTTTGGCAACATGCTTCTGGCTGGCATCATAGGGGATGTTTTTTTGCATCATCACTGATTCGAGTTTGGTGGCCAATTTGCGACGAAACCTTGTTTTTCCCGTTGTTTTGGGGGTGATTGAAACTTTGACAGCCCCGTTATCAAGTTTGGCCTTCGCCTTGCTTTTGTTCGTCAGCAGAGAAAACTCACCTTTGCTGAAGGAACAAGATGCCACGCTCTTCAAAATTGCAATCCAACCAAAGCCTTCCTGTATCCGCTTCAGGGAAAAACGAAAAATTCGATTCGCTCAGCACTGACTCGACCTTAGATTCAGCCATTGATGATCCAATTCGAGTTTACCTGATGCAGATGGGACGCATTCCTTTGCTGACCCGCGAAGAAGAAGTCGCCTCGGCCGTCGCCATTGACAAGGCTCGATTCTCTTACCGAAACACGATGTTGGCCACCGACTTCATGCTCCACGGAGCCGTCGACCAGTTGCAAAAAGTTCGCGACAAGGAACTGCGTTTGGATCGCACGATCGAAGTCTCGGTCACTAACAAAGTCGAAAAAGAACGCATCATGGCTCGGCTTGATCCGAACCTGGCAACCCTGCGAAACTTGCTGAGCCAAAACAAAGGCGACTACTTAATCTCGATTTGTAAGTCGAACCCGATCAAAGAACGACGATCCGCTTGGAAACGATTGGTGCGTCGCCGCAACAAGTGCGTTATGTTGGTCGAAGAATCAAACCTGCGGATCAATCGCCTACAGCCATTGTTCGCACAGTTGGAAGAGATCAACACACGGATGCAAGATCTGAGTCGTCTGCTAGAAGAAGTCAAGTCACCTGAATACAAGGGCTCGCGTACGGTTGAGGACGTTCGGTCAGACCTGCACTACCTAATGCAGCAGACCTTTGAATCACCAGCGACGCTAAATCGTCGAATTCAAAAGACAAAAAAGTTGAACGAAGTCCAAGACGCGGCCAAGCGGATCCTTTCGGCTGGCAACTTGCGGTTGGTCGTGTCGATCGCCAAAAAATATCGCAACCGCGGGATGAACTTTTTGGATTTGATTCAAGAGGGTAACACCGGGCTGATGCGGGCCGTCGACAAGTTCGAACATCAACGCGGTTATAAGTTTTCGACCTATGCGACTTGGTGGATCCGTCAAGCGATCACGCGAGCGATCGCTGATCAAAGCCGAACCATTCGCGTGCCGGTTCACATGATTGACACGATGACCAAAGTTCGCAACGTAATGCGTGAACTCGTCCAAGACCTCGGTCGTGAACCAACCGCCGATGAGATTTCCTCGAAAGCAAACTTGTCGATCGAAGACACCCGGGTGATCATGAAAATGGCTCGCACACCGTTGTCGCTCGACCAGCCTGTGGGGGATCAAGAGGACAGTCAGTTCAGCGATTTCTTGCAAGACCACCGCAACGAAGATCCGCTTCACGCGACGCATCAAGCAGCGTTGAAGTCACGCATCGAGGAAGCGATGGACCACTTGAACTACCGCGAACGCGAGATTTTGAAGCTGCGTTACGGCTTGGCCGACGGATACTCTTACACGCTTGAAGAAGTCGGAAAGATTTTCTCGGTTACCCGCGAACGCGTTCGGCAGATCGAATCCAAAGCGGTTCGCAAACTTCAACAACCGTACCGCAACCGTTCGCTTTCGAGTTTCCTAGAAGGTTACGAACCTGCCTACGATGGCCGAGTGGTCTAAAACCAAAACAATCGAAGGGCCGCTTCCACGCTCTAGATTTTTGATTGACGCATCTCTTGTTGCGGGTTGGCTATCAACCCGAAGCGTGAGTTTTCTCGAAACCTTTGCCGACCGTCGGCAAAGGTTTTTTTCGTGTTAACTCGCTTTTTTAAATGCACTTGGCCAACTGGGTTGATCCGTGAAAAAAAACACAGTAAGCTTCGCCGACTGCGATCTTAAAAAGCGATATGCTTGCGGTCAAAATAATGCTTTGTTTTTTGACGATTAAGGAACTCCTATGTCTACGAACTACACACGAGTCGTTGCATTCTTACTGTTGCTGTCAATTGCGTTGCATGGCCAGACAACAGCTCAGGAAGCAATGCCGAAGGCGGATTTCGGTAACGGAGCGTTTGATGAAGTGGCTCCGGAAATGCAAGCGCTTTTGCAATTGACGTGGGACGGTGACAACCTGACCATCAAACAGGATTGGGCAGAACGTCTCAAGAAAAAACGGGATGTCGTAGTTGACGAAGAGGAGCGAACAAAGATGATCGATGAGTTCGTCAAGCGCGGGTTGCCCGAAGAGCAGGCGGTGAAAATGGCGGAGCAGTTGCTGACACGGGGCATTAACCCGTTCGGTAGAAATGATCGATTTCGATTGGGGATGACGGGCAGAAACGAATCCCAGGTAGCGGTCGATAAGGCTTTTTTCAAGATTTCAGAAGTGCTCGGTAGCCGTTCGACTTCTCGGTCGGGCGGCAGAATAAGCTTCAGCAATGCAGCTATGGCGGGGGAAGCGAACACGAAGGCCGATGACCTGCGGTTTAACTTCAGGGAACTCGGTGGTGACCAACGGACTTTTGAATTAAGCGAAAACAGCAAAGGCATATTTAAATTTGAGTTTAGCTTTGGCGAATTGTTTGTTCGATTCTTGCAAAGCAAGCACGGGGCAACACAATTGATCTGGATAGCAGGCGATAAAGTGAATGTTTATACCGGCGATTCATTTTCAGATTTTGTGAAACGAAATCCGCAGGCCGTTGAGAAGTTGTTGTTGCCATTAATGAATCGCTTAGGAATAGAAAAACCGATCAGCAGAAGGGCCCCCGAAGTTCTTTCGGCCGCTATTAGGCGGCTTCAAAGTCAAGCTGCGTCAGGCACGGAAGTACTCAAGGGTTTGTTCAAGGATTTAGATGCCGACAACTATCAGGCTCGAAACGAAGCCAGTGAAAAGTTGACCGCTGGATACGATCAATGGTCGGCGAAGATCAAGGAGTACTCAACCAATAAAGAGCTTTCGGTGGACGCAAGGTTTCGACTCAAGGAGATCATCGAAGAAAACTCTACCGACAATGTTGCGGATTTTATAAAAGAACAAGCTTTATTGGAGTCTCCTGATTTTCTCGTGGTAGCGTTAGAGTTTGCGAATGACCAACAGAAAACTCACGTCGTAAAACAACTAGAAAAGGTTACCAAGCAGTCACACGGAACGGACGTTCAAGCGTGGAAGGATTGGCTGAAGGCAAACGAATGAATCGCTGTCGAGCTCGTGGTGAATTTACTTCAGTTCGAAACGAATCGAATCACCGGGGCGCAGCTGAGCGACTTCGTTTAAGGAGTCGTAAAGGGCGACTCCCATCCGTGGATAACCGCCGGTCGATTGTGCGTCTCGCATTAGCAAAATGCATTGACCACTTGGTGTCACTTGAATCGCCCCCGGTACCACCGCCGAAGAAATCATCGCCGGCGAATCTAGCGGTTGGCTCAGGAAACTTGAAAGCCGGTACCCCATCGAATTGGAGTTCGGCAAAATCTCAAACCGATGGCTAAAAAAATCGGACCGCTGCTCCGCCGAAAACCAATCCCACTCAGGGCCTGGTAGAAAGTGAATCCGGGTTTCAATCGGCCCATCATTGGCCCGCACTAGCTGTACCGGCCGCTGGCCTTCGGGGAAAATTCGTTTGTTGGTCGGCGCCGGGTTGGCGATCACCGACATCGTTTTGTCTTTTAAAGATTGGTATGCAGTCGCTGAATCGGCTCCGCTAGGCGATACAGAAACACTCTCCAGCCAGCTCGCGACTTGGAATTCTCCCGCGATCGCCAAGTAGCAACGGCATCCGTTCTGCCGCGAACCAAAGCGAAGCTGGTGCGTGCTAGTGACGGGAATGGTTTCCCACATCGCTACCGCTTGGCCGTCCAGCATCGGCGACAAATCCGCGCCCGTAATCGCGATTTGGCAGTCGCCGGTGATTTCAATCGTCGGGCCCATCAATGTAATCTCAATCAACGCCGCGTCATCGGCATTGCCTACTAAGCGATTCGCAATCGTGGCGCTGAACCGATCCATCACGCCGCCGCTAGGTACTCCCAGATGTTGATAGCCGGTGCGACCGAAGTCTTGAACGGCGGTTCTTAGGCCGGCGGTTTTGAAATGCAACGACACGGAGTCAGCGGTGTGGATCGTTAAAGCGGTTTGTGTGTCTGCGGGTTCGCAATTGTTTTGCGCTGACAGCGCGTCGA
Organism: Mariniblastus sp.; assembly: GCA_023300235.1. Taxonomy (GTDB): domain Bacteria; phylum Planctomycetota; class Planctomycetia; order Pirellulales; family Pirellulaceae; genus Mariniblastus. Next base: position 21,506 of record JALZWN010000222.1, on the reverse strand, counting down.
ATTCTGCTTGGTCGATCTGATAAAACTGAACCTCATCACCCGGCGAAACCAAAAACGGATTCTCTGTGTCACCGGGACTTGGGCTGTCACCGGGACTTGGGCCATGCAGCGACACTGGCGTGCGGCCGATGATCTGCCAACCGCCTGGGGCCTCGCAAGGATAAACGCCGGTTTGCTGCCCTGCCAGCCCGACCGAACCAGCTGCCACCTTCACACGCGGTTGGGCATGGCGATCAACTCGCAAACGCTGGTCGACGCTTCCCAGATAAGCAAACCCCGGCAGGAAGCCGAGCATGTATGCTCGATAGGTTTTGCCAGTGTGAAGCTGCACCACTTGTTCAAGAGTTATTCCTGTGGACGCGGCAACGTGTTCTAGGTCGATTCCCAAGTCCGGCGAATAGCAAACGGGAATCCTCACCAGCTTTCGCTCGTGTTCACCGACGGTTTTAATCCGTTCGAATTCCTGACGAACCAACTCACACAAAGCGTCGTAACTTAACACCGCTGGGTCGTAACCGATTCCCAGCGAACAGAAAGCCGGTGTGAAAAAATCGATTTCCGCACCGTCGGCATTCACCAGCCGCTGGTGCAACGCGATTACTTGATCATTGATTTTCGGATCGACCCGTGTCCCCAGCGTCACCAAGATCGCACGGTCGCCCAGCCGTTGGATTGACAAGGCCATTAGCGATCGACTCCGTGTTGCATTGATCAGTTAGCGAGCCTGGAAATTCACGAGCCTGAAAATTTGTCTGCGGCGGTCAGGACTCGCCTTGGAGGCTTACGCTTCGTCGTACGTGATATCCAAAATTTTGAAAACAAGCTTACCTTTGGGGATTGCAATTTCAGCCGTTTCACCGACCTTCTTGCCCAGCAAGCCTTTGCCAATCGGGCTGGTGATCAAGTATTTGCCGTTGTCGTAGTCTTCGTCGCCATCGCCGACCAGCGTGATGACTTCTTCGTCGTCGATGTCCACGTCCAAAACCTTGACCGACGCACCGAAGGCGACGCGATCCCGAGGGATTTTGCTCGGGTCGACGATTTGGGCCATGGATAGTTTGCCCCGCAGTTGGTTGATTTTGGCTTGCATCATACCCTGCTTTTCGCGCTGAGCATGATACTCGGCGTTTTCTTTCAGGTCACCTTCGTCGCGAGCCAGCGCGACGTCGGAGGCGATTTGAGGCATGGTGACGTTTTCCAGTTCATCCACTTCCGCCCGGATTCTTGCGTAGGCTTCTTGGGTCATTGGTACACGTTCCATGTTTGGCTCCTGTCAAAATTAGGTCGCAAGGATCGACGGTATCCGTATGCCAGCGAGGGTGTGGCAACGGTGATGGTTAAAGTGATGTGCAATTCCTGGCAACCCAGCAAATGTCGCTCGGCTACCGGCAGGACGGTGCGGTAAATTGGTGTTCCTTGATTTTGGTTTCGCCCAGATTTGATTTTGGGCTCACCAAAAAAACCACGACCTGTCTCGTTTGTTTAAAAGCGAGCAGGTCGTTGCGGGAGCCATTATCGCAAATACGAGCCAAGATTCAACGTTGATTTCCGTTGGGCTTACCTTTGAGGCACTCTTTTTTTGGGGCCTAAATCTCGTTCACCGGCAAGAGATTCCTTGCAATCGCTGGATGAGTAGCGTTTTTGAGCGATGAAATTAGCGATTTGTACGACCATCGTAGCGGTTGCCTTGGCGACGTTGCGAAGGGGGCCTGAGAGTCTGGGCACAAAAAAAGCCACTGAATCCTATAAAGGACTCAGCGGCTTAGGTTACCCGACTAGGACTCGAACCTAGAATAACAGAACCAAAAACTGTGGTGTTACCATTACACTATCGGGTAATGAGTTACGGTATCGGCAATGAAGATTGCTCTCTAAAGCCAAGGTTCGTTTCTCGTGCGGTATTATTAACAAATGATCGCATATAGAAAAATAGGTGATCGGGGAAATCTGTCCATTTTCGGCGTATTTTCCGGGTCGGGCAAATTTTGAATCCAGATTTTCCGTTTTTGCGACTTGGACTCCTTGTCGGTTTCGCTCGGCAATCGCTGGCTTTGCTGTGGCTCTAGAGGCCTTCACGCTGATGGAACTTAGCCGATTGGACATAGGCGGAAAAAATAACTGCGACGGGGATTAGGCCGCCTTCAGATGTTTCGCTTGGTCGTCGTTCTCAAGCATTTGCCTCTGGGCCTCAAGAGCTTCGATTTCGCATTTGCGTGCAGCTGAGATTTCTTTGATTGCTAATTCAATCCGAGCATTCAGGTTGTCCAGTTGCCCCAGGACCTCGTCCTGCCGCCGCATCATGTCGGTCACCAGTTCATAACCGGTCAATGGCTCCTGATCGGCTGCCGCGGATTTTTCACTCGGCTCACGATCGTTGTCGTGTTCTGCGTTGGCTTCATTGCGTTCTAGGCCATCTGCGGCGGCAAGTTTGGCGTCTAATGCATCTCCTGCAGGTGCGAACCCGATCGTGATCGGGAAACCGTCCTGGTCAAATTGACTATCAGAGAGGTGTTGGTCTGATGGCATTATTTGCTACCGCAGTAAGTGAAGATACTTCCGGTATCGAGCGTTGGTGGCCTGGGGACGGCAGAGGCCAAGCAAAATGCTGGTTGTCTGGATTGCGCCGGTTCATCTAGGCATGGCGGGCAGTAATTGGTTTGCGTCCCAACAGTAAGCAGCTTCCGCCGGGTTGTAAGCCCTAGGTGGTGCGGACGGACTGGGGTAGAGGAATCGCCGGAGCGGGGGCTAAACTTAGATCTAGCTGCGAAGGCTGGAACCGCCAACGTACGCAGGTTGGGCACTTGTCCGGCTGACAAAGCCCTGGCGATATCAAAGCCCTGGCGACGTGAAATCCATGACGACGTCAAAGTAATAGGCAGTGGCAGTGCCGGTTTTGAGTAATCCAAAGCGTCAACCTAGCCCCCGGCCACGTATCGGCCATGTCTTGGCAAAGCGACTACCGGTGTTTGGTGTCGACACCACCAGCAGGGCCCCGCAGGAGCAGTCATCTTGCCAGTTAGCCGGCTCGGATTGTCTTTTCCCCGTTAAATCCTTATTAAAAAACAAGTTTGGCTATAGACAGGGTTTCGGAAAAGCCGTTATCATCTTCGTTTCCATTCTTGGTGGCTGAACCCGCTTTTGGAGAAACTGCGCAAAGATTGCGTGCTGCTCGGATTTCGTAGACCTGAGCTTTGTAGATGTTTATTAGTTCGTGCCTTTAATTAAGAGGTGCCAAATGGTTGGTATGGAGAGAAAATGGTAAAGCTGTTGGTCCGTGACAAAGAGTCAATTCAGGAAGCAGTCCGCAGATTCCGCAAGTTGGTCGAGCGAAGCGGAATCAAAAAAGAAATGCGCCGCCGCGAGTTCTACGAAAAGCCAAGCGAAATCAAGCGTCGTGCGCGTCTGCGTGCCGAGCGTCGGTCAAAGCGGAACCGCATGTTGGCCGCTCGCCGCTAGGCTACCAAAGTGCTCGCTGATGTGTCATGCACGAGAGGCGATGCACGAGAGGTTGGTTTTTAATCAACCGCGAAAAAATACATTACAAAGCCAGTGGATTTGCCACTGGCTTTTTTTTATTCGTGAGGGTCGATATTAGCTACGCACAGAGGTGTTTGCCGAGCTTGGTCGGCCGAGCGTTGTTGCTTAACCAGCATTGCGGTCATCTCCTGAGCTTCAATCGGCTTGCTAAAGAAGTAGCCTTGGTATGCGTCGCATTTGAGTTCTTTTACAAGCTCGAGCTGCGCGTCTGTTTCTACGCCTTCGACCAGCACCTCCATGCCCATGACGTGCCCCAGCGTGGTGATGCTGGCTACCAACGCCCCATCGTCGTAGTGGGGAATGTCTTTGACAAATGCCCGATCAATCTTAAGTTTATCAATCGGGAACTGACGCAAGTATGATAGCGACGAGTACCCGGTTCCAAAATCGTCGATGCTGATTGAAAGGCCGTGCTGTTTCAGAATGACCAACTTTCGTACGGCCGAATCAACATCGCCAATCAAAAGGCTCTCGGTGATCTCAAGGTCAAATCCTTCGGATTCCAATCCCCAGCGCCTGATCGGTTCGAGGATGCTTTCAATAAATTGATCCGACTCGAACTGAACCGCACTAATGTTGACGGCGACCTTCAGGTCAATTCCAGCTTCCCGCCATAGGCTCTTTTGGCGGCAAACGTCTTCCATGATCCACTGTCCGACTTCGTCGATCAGCCCTGTTTGTTCCAGCAGGGGAATGAAGCGGGCGGGTGAAATGATTTGCCCGTTGTTATTCCATCGTAGCAAAGCTTCTGCGCCCACGATGGTCCCGTTAGTCAGGCAAACCTGCGGTTGAAACACTAGGAAGAATTGCTGCTCGGCGATCGCATCCGAAAGTTGTTCTTTGAGCTTGCTATTTTCGACTAGCTTCTTTGTCATCTCGATCGAGTAGGTTCCGACCGCGATATTGTTATTTTTCGCGTGATACATTGCGGTGTCGGCAAAGGCCAAGATGTCATTACTGGACAAAGAATGTTTTGGGCAGAGCGCCAGGCCAATGCTAGCGCCCAATGCGAATTCGCGTTCTGCGAGGTAGTATTTTTTGGTCAGCTCGTTAAAGATCGCATGGGCAATCTGCTCGGCTTCGAGTTCCGAATCCACGCCTTTGGCGATCAAGCAGAATTCATCACCGCCAAGCCTTGCGATGCTTTCAAAATCACCAAACCTGTTGGAAAGCCGAAGGCCGATTTCAACTAACACTCGGTCACCGACCGAGTGCCCCATCGTGTCGTTGATCTCTTTGAAACCATCCATGTCGACTAGGAAGATCGCGAATGGTTCGCCGTTTTTAGCTGCGTCGATACTGGCTTCGAGTTGTTGTTTTAGTTGGTATCGGTTGGTCAAATGGGTCAGTGAATCAGTGGTAGCCAGTTTTCTTAGTTCTTCACTTTTTATCTGCAGTGACTCACTGAAAGAAACCAGCGATTGAGTTTTTCTTTGGTAATGCAATTCGAACTGCCGGCAAATCAAATAGACCGATACACACATTACCAAACCGAGTGTGAGTTCGATCAAGTGATGGTTGAGAAGATCTTGGATGCTGTATTGGATTCCAAAAAAGGTGACCATCGCAAACATGCTGTAGATCATCCAAGAGCGGCCCTGACGATTGCCAAACAGTTGGCTCGCCACCAACGTCGCAAACGGGGCAAAGTAAATCGAAGTCGAAGCAGCGGGTTCGATGGCGGAGATGCCAACGACCCCAACCATAGTGAATCCCAAAAATAGGTTCATGGTCGTTTGGTACGCTTTGGATTTACGCATCACTGTAAAAGTAACGAGATAGGCCAATGCTTGGGCGGTACACCAAGAAGACGCTAATTGGTGGCCAATAAACCAATAGAATACGCTGAAAAAGAACCACGCAGCTAGAATCACGTGCCCCAATAACCATACACTTTCAGCGCGGAGCTGGTCACCTAGGTGATCGCGATCAGCGTGCTTCGGATGGTCGTTGGTATCGTCAGGCATTTCTACGAACCTAGTAATTGTGTTAATTGGATTGAGTAAACGTAGGTTGAAGTAAGCGAGTGTGAGGCTGCGAACGCAAGAAAATCGAAGATACAAGGATTTGTGCGAAATTACTTTCAAAGCCTTGGAGGAATCATTCACTGGCCAATAGCCTATGCGGATTGTAAGGGCTTTAGCGGGGTTCTTCTGACGCCAGGATCGGGCTTGGCTGGTCGTCAAAGCTGATGAGAGTCTTTTTTTCGGTAAATTTGTTTTGCTGGCAACGTCGTTTACTGGAAGTTTGCTTCGGCGTTGCGGTTCACTTGATGCTGGAATTCAAAATCATTAACCTCGTTTTAAGGTGCTTACGGGGTTTTGGTGGCTGGCCCAATTGTTTCGCAATTGTTTCGGGTGGTTTTCTCAGTCGAGTGGGTGCCATGCTTCACGGCTTGGACGCTAAGAGGATCCACTGAGTGCCGGCATGCTTACGCGTGCGATGTGGTTTTTGAGAAGTCTCGTGAGCATGTTTTTTACGGGGCCTTGTAAAGTCACGTCGTTCAAACCGCGTAAGCATGGCACCCTCGCTTGCATTGGGGCAGGCTATCCAAATGCTGCCAGTTCATCCCCGCCCACTAAATTACCTTACCGCAAGAACCTAGTTTCAAAGGCCGACGCATGAAAGAAACTGCCTACCTGCTTCAAGCGGCATTGATTAGCGTTTGGTGGTTTGGGTTGGCAGCGAGTCAGTTGTTCTTTGATGCGTTTCAGTTTGATGGAGTCGCGTCCGCCGCATTTTGGGCTTTCTTTGGTCCCGATATGTTCTTGATTGCCGGTTTGTCTGCGGTTCGGGCGTACCGGGAAATCGTCAGTCTCGAGTACGTCATCCTTGGCGCGTTTGCTTACGCGTCGCTGTACTGCGCCAATGCAACATTGCTGACTCATAGCGGTTACCTGCCGACCGGACTGATGTTGCTAGGGCTGGGCTATAACGTTTTTCTTTGTTTTAACGAATCGTTATTTCGCCGTTCGACCGCCAGTTTCATTCAGAACGTCACCAAAACGGCGGTTCAAACCGTTTGTATTTGGACGCTGGCTTTGGCGGTCCTTCCGTACATCATTTTGGATGCCTTCGATGCTCTGGCGTTGCCCAAGCTGGGAGTTGGTTTCTATTGCGGTGCAGGACTGTTCGCATGTTGCAGCGTGTTGGGGCTAACCAGCGCGTACTATATGGTTCGCGATGGATCGGGGACTCCGCTGCCGCTTGATCAAACCAACCACTTGGTCCTGACCGGCCCCTATCGCTACGTTCGCAATCCAATGGCGATCGCCGGGATTGGTCAAGGCATCGCGATCGCGGTAATTTTCCAATCGATGCCCATTTTGATATACTCGCTACTGGGAGCGTTGGTGTGGCACTTCGTCGTCAGGCCGTTTGAGGAGCGTGATATGGTGCAGCGGTTTGGGGACTCATACGTGCAGTATCGTCAACGCGTCGGCTGTTGGGTGCCAACCTTTGGCCAACGCGATCGTTGAACAGGTGATGGCCGAGCGTGAATCGATGCAGAGGGCTATCGCGTGGCGGATTGTGGAATTTGCCCTATCGTCAGGACCACTAAATTTCGCGAAGAACCATTTTGGCAGGTGCGGTCATGAAGGAGCAAGAAAAAAACAGCATGAATGATTCCGTCGATCAAAACAGAATGGGCCGATTCGTTTTTTCCGGGGGGATGATTCTTTGGGCGTTGTTTGCTGTTTGGAAAACTGCTGCCAATCAAGGGATTTCACCCGTGGTGGCGCTGATCGGTCCGATTGCTTATTTAGTCGTTGCGTCTACTTTGATCGCGTTGATCACTGGTCGGCTTTACGCACAGCACGGAATCAGGAAACTGAAATTTGATCTTGGGGTGATCATCTTGGTGACTTTCCTAGCGGCGCTGCCATTCGCGCTGTCGAACAGCATTTGGCACGTGTACGACCTAGAGCAAGTTTCCAGCATTCAAGCAAATCGAACCTTGTTCACTTGTATCACTTCCGCGATCGCAACATTCTTGTTGTTCCCGATTTTGATAGTGACGGAGGCTTTGCTTGCTTGGTTTAGGCTGCTTAGTCCGTTTTGGCCCAAGGATTCGGAAGTGCGGGAACGATCGGGCTCATCGGAGTGAGGCTCCGTTTGAGTGAGGCTCCGTTTTCTCGCGGCAACGCTTTTTGGTGGCAAAAAAAGCGCACGAAAAAACCGAGATCATTTTTGATCTCGGTTTTTATCGGCTTTTGAAGTACACCCGGCAGGAGTCGAACCTGCAACCTTCGGTTCCGTAGACCGACGCTCTATCCAATTGAGCTACGGGTGCATCTGTTTTCACAGCCACTGAACGATTTGACTCGCCCAGTAGGCCGGGAAGTATACTCACACAACACCTTATCGTAAAGAGCCAATTAATCCTTGAATGTTCACAAAAAGATTTCGCAGGTTCTTGGAAATTAATGGCTCTTACCGCTTTGTCCGGTCGTCAATTTTGCTGCAAAAGATAGAATTTCGTGCTTCCAAGCCACCGTAGGTTGACTGACAACATTTTCAACACGCCAAAAATCGTGACAGACTCTACAGAAACCATTGCAAGCTCGAATTCGGCCACTCCTAGCAACGGATCGCCGCAAATCTGGCAAATCGACATTTCGCCGCTGCCTGGCAATCCCAACCTGCTGGCAGAAGAAACGTTGGCCAGTGCCAAACTGCTGCAAATCAACGACTTGAGCCTGACGGCCAATCACGGATTTCTAATCCAAGGCGATTTGACCGCCGCCGACGTCGATCAGCTGACTCGGGAACTCTTGTTCGAATCCGTCGTCCAAAAGTGCGATTTTGGCCCCGTCGGCACTGCGATCAATCCAGCCCCAGCCGACAAATCGAACGTGACTTACGTGCTTCCGCTGCCCGGCGTAACGGACTCGCAAGCCGAGAGTGCGATGCGAGCGATGAAGCAACTGGGCTACGCCGTCGACGCGGTCAGCACCTTCAAAAAGTTCTGTGCCTCGGGGCTGAGTGAATCCCACACGGCGCTGCTGCAGAAAAAAGTTTTCCACAACGAATCGATCGAACGCGTCATTACCGGTGTTTTGGAACTCGACCGTTTAGACCTTGGCAACGAATACAAACTCGTCAAAACCGACGTGCCTCTCGCTTTGGTCAGCGATGACGATTTGATGAAAATCAGCAAAGACTGGACGCTCAGCCTTTCCCTGACCGAAATGCACGTCATCCGCGATCACTTCGAAGCCGAAGGCCGAGCCCCGACGGACATCGAGTTGGAGAGTGTCGCTCAAACTTGGTCCGAGCACTGCAGCCACAAGACCTTGGCTGGCCGAGTCGCCTACACCGACGAAAATGGTACTCGCCAATACGAAAACATGCTCAAGGAAACCATTTTCGCCGCGACGATGCAAATCCGCGAAGACTTGGGCGAAGACGACTGGTGCGTTAGCGTGTTTAAAGACAACGCCGGCATCGTTCGTTTCGAAGGCGATCACAACGTCGCGTTCAAAGTCGAAACCCACAACCGCCCGTCAGCTTTGGAGCCTTACGGTGGTGCCAACACGGGCATCGGCGGGGTGATTCGCGATACGCTGGGAACTGGTCTGGGAGCCAAGCCCGTTTGTAACACTGATGTGTTTTGTTTTGCTTCGCCCGACACGCCTTATGAAGACCTTCCTCCGGGCGTGATGCACCCCAAGCAAATCATGCAAGGCGTCGTTGCCGGTGTCCGAGACTACGGAAACCGGATGGGTATCCCGACGGTCAACGGAGCCGTTTACTTCGACGATCGCTACGTTGGAAACCCGCTGGTATTCTGCGGCAACGTCGGCATTTTGCCTCACGACAAATCCTTCAAAGAAGTCAAACCCGGCGACTTGATCGTTTCGATCGGTGGCAAAACCGGCCGCGACGGAATCCACGGAGCGACGTTTAGCAGTGCTGAACTCACCGAGGACAGCGATATCACGTCCGGTGGTGCCGTGCAGATCGGTGACGCGGTGACCGAAAAAATGGCAATGGACGTGCTGCTGCAAGCCCGCGATTTGAATTTGTACAACGCCGTGACCGATTGCGGTGCCGGTGGGTACTCGAGTGCGGTCGGCGAGATGGGTGAAGACACCGGGGCGGAAGTCTGGCTGGACAAAGTGCCGCTTAAGTACGAAGGTTTGTCTTACACTGAGATCTGGATTTCCGAAGCTCAGGAGCGGATGGTCTTTTCGGTTCCCGAAGATAAATGGGAAGCCTTCCGCGATTTGTGTGCGGCTGAATCGGTTGTGGCTACCGCGATTGGTCGTTTCGAAGACACCGGCCGTTTGGTTTTGAAATACGGCGACACAGTCGTTGGCGATGTGAGCATGGAGTTTTTGCACGATGGTCGCCCGCCGATCATTCGCGAAGCAAACTTCACGCCAGCTCCGGTCAAACGAATCGAAAACATTCCAGAAAAAACACCAGCCGACTGGACCGCCGACCTCTCAAAAATCCTGGGCAGCCTGAACGTCGCCAGTAAACAATGGATCATTCAGCAGTACGACCACGAAGTCCAAGGCGGCAGCGTGATCAAGCCGTTGGTCGGTGTGCAAAACGACGGCCCCGGCGACGCGGCGGTGATTCGTCCGTTGTTGGAATCGCGACGCGGATTGGCGGTATCCTGCGGCATGAACCCGATGTACGGTGATTTGGATCCGTACCACATGGCCACCAGCGGCATCGACGAAGCGATTCGAAACTGCGTTGCCGTCGGGGCCGACCCGAGCCGCATCGCGATTTTGGATAACTTCTGTTGGGGCTTCACTGATCGGCCGGAAACGCTTGGCTCTCTGGTCCGCGCAGCGATCGCTTGCCAAGACCTCTCGGTCGTTTTACAAACGCCTTTCATCAGCGGCAAAGACAGCCTGCACAACGAATTTAGCTACACCGACGACGATGGAGACCGACAAACGATTTCGATTCCTTCGACGTTGTTGATCAGTGCGTTGGGCCAAGTGCCGGACGTTGCCAACTGCACGACGATGGATTTGAAAAAGACCGGCAACTTGCTGTACCAGGTCGGCATCACGGGCGATCACTTGGGTGGGTCACACTGGAGTTTGGTTAACGAGATCGACGGGGGCCTCGTCCCGACCGTGGACCCTGAGCTGGCCAAAACCACGTTCGCTCAGATGCACGCCGCGATTTCTACGGGCTTGATCCGCAGTTGCCACGACATGAGTGAAGGCGGTTTGGCGGCGGCGGTGGCCGAGATGGCGTTTGCTGGCGGACTGGGAGCCAACGTCGATGCGAGTGCGATTGGCTTGGACTTGCTGGCGTACGGCGAGGACGAGGAAGTCGATTTGAGTTACGTGATCGCTTCGGTATTGTTCTCGGAATCGAACACTCGTTTCGTGGTCGAAGTCGAACCCGAAAAAGCCGCCGCGTTCGAGGCTCACTTTGACGGCGTCGAAATCGTAAAGTTAGGAGAGGTCATCACCGATCCCGTTTTGACCATTGAGCTTGCTCATTCGCAAGTCATTAAATCAGACATCGCGTCACTCAAAGCCGCTTGGCAAGAACCGCTGAACTGGTAACAAAAAATGTGGTGATGGGCTGCAGCCGGTCATCGATCCAAATTTGACCGATCTGCCGTTTCAAAGTTAAAAAGAACAATCAACTCGCCGCGTAACAACCAGCGGTCCAACAAAAACATAAGAACTCAAATCATGTCCACACCTAAAGTACTCGTCCTGCGAGCTCCTGGCACCAATTGTGATCAAGAAACTGGTTTCGCTTTCGAACAAGCCGGCGCGAAAGCGACTTACGCTCACATTAACCAGTTACTGGAACAGCCACAGCTAGTCGCCGAACACCAGATCCTCTGTTTCCCTGGCGGTTTCAGCTACGGCGACGACATCGCCGCCGGACGGATCCTCGCTAGCCAAATGCAAAACCGCTTGGCCGACACGCTGAACGAGTTCCGTGACGCCGGTAAGTTGGTGCTTGGGATTTGTAACGGGTTTCAAATCTTGATCAAATCAGGTTTCTTGTTGCCGATGGACGACGAAGGCATGCAAGCGACTTTGACTTGGAACGATTCCGGCCGCTATCTTGCTCGTTGGGTAGATTTGAAAACCAACCACAGCAAGTGCGTGTTTTTGAAAGATGTCGACCACATGTACTTGCCGATCGCTCACGCCGAAGGCAAATTCGTTACACGAAACGATTCGATTCTTTCGACACTGCAATCGCAAGACCAGCTGGCGTTAACTTATTGTCCGTCGCCGACGGGCAACGACAGCGGACCGGCTAACCCCAACGGATCCACCGCGGACGTCGCTGGTGTTTGTGATGAAACCGGACGGATCTTCGGGCTGATGCCCCACCCGGAACGAAACATCGACCCGACTCATCATCCTCGCTGGACCCGTGAAGATATCGGTCCTCGTGGCGATGGGTTCGCGATCTTTGAAAACGCGGTCAACTTCTTTGGTTAGGGGTGGTATAGGAGTTGCCGTCTCAGCAAAGCTGCCGGGTCAAGCCACGGCGCAAACCTCGCTCTCCCTGCTGCCCAGAAATTCGGAGGCAGTTTGGTCCGCTGAACAGCCTCGCGTCCGAGCTTGTCGGGAGCAGGGAGAGCGAGGTTTCATTTTGAAAGATCGCTTCAAATATTTCGCAAGGAAAAACGTCCCAACCGGTGCTGCGATGCCACACCCTAGCGATGGTAGTTCGTGGCGTACGCCAGCAGCTGTTCGCCAACGAGCACTAAAACCAAAAAGCAAAACAACAAGCGGTTCAGCATCGAAGCAGGTTTGATTTTTGGCTCTGGGTTAAATTTGTCCCAGTCAACCAATTTCGCTTGCGTGGCCGATAAACGATTAACCAGTACCTTGCGGTCCGCCTGAGTCAAATCGCTCTCGGCCGTATCGACATTGATCGCGGTTCGGCGAACGTCGATCTGGCCATCGACTCGTTGCCCCCAAATCTCATAAACGGTTGACTTGTCGGTGTTCAAATTCGCAAGCAGTTGCTCGCCCTTTGCTCCCGTTTCCAAGCCAAACGGCACCTGCATCCGCTCGTCGGGTTCGCCCACGACCATCGTCGCTTCTTGGCGGAACTCGTTCTTTGGGTAGCTTTCTACGATCGGTTGATCCACCAGTTGATCAAGGCTCGAAAAACGGCCTGAAGCAACAAAGTCTTGCATCAACAACATGATTGGCAGGTAAGTCGCGTTTCGCATCCAGTTATTCCACTGGGGGCCAGCGGTTGTTGTCACAGCAACGCAATGGCCAGCACCAAACTTTTTAACGACCACCAACGGGTGTTGTTTCGCTCCTCGCAGCGTCGCCAAAACCTCCACCGTCGAATCGCCGCCACGTCCACTCCACTCAAGCGGCGGAGCAACGACTTGGCTGATCTGAACTAAATCCAGCAGTGAGTTCTTGACGGAATTGGCGGGTGCGAACACTGGATGCTGAATCGCTTGGATATCCGCGGCTTCGCCGTCGAGTCGTTCAGGGACTTCGTAGATGCGTTCGATCGGAATCGGAAACACACCATCGCCGCGGCGATACAGATCTTGAGTGAAGAACCCAAGATTAGTTTTCGGCCCCATGAAAAACACCACACCGCCGCCGTCGGCGACGTATTGCTCCAGCGTCTTGATGCCCGTTTCGGAAATGCTGCCGACGTCGAATAAAAACACCGTATCGTATTTACTTAGCTGCTCGATCGTACAGTCACGCAAGAAAGCTTCGTCAACGGTTTCGGTTGCGATGCCCGTACTACCGCCGGGATTCATCACGATTGAAAAAATCTCGCTCGTTTCAGCAGGAGCAGCCTCGACCAACAAAACCTCCGACGACTTTTGGATCGATACGACACAGGTTCGTTGGTTGTCGACTGCCAAAGAGTCGTTTTCAACTTTCGCGACAACGGTATGCTGCCCGACAGAATTAAAGAAAACAGGAAACGATTGTTGAACCGAATCGCCGGGCTCGATTGACTCGATGAACACGGTCGGCAAGCGAACCACTTCCGGTGCCAGATCTTCAGCTCGACTGCCTTGTTCCACTCGCGGATACTCCCGGGACTCGACTTGAACTTGGATTTTCTTCGCGGTCGTCGGCGAAAAGTTTTTGATGGTCAACTCCATCATCAGCGGAGTCTCGGCCGCCCGCACGTTGCCAACGGCAGTAAGCTGCGTGACGGCTAAGTTGGTCCCGTCGGCTTGCGAGCAGTCAATTAGCTCCACCGCGGCGCCGGTTCGTTCGATGTTCAGAATCGAGGCTTTAAGCGCTTCGGGTTCTTGCCAGTCTCGCTCGCAAAAATCAGAAATCAAATAGACGATCGCATTTTCGTCTTTTCGGTTTTGAATTAACTCGGCTACTTTGGCCAGCGAAGCCCTGGCATCGGCTGTCGTTTCGGACAGCAGCAATTGCCCTTTGAGGCTTTCGAGCGTGCGGTCAAAGTTCGTGTCGACTTGTTGTGACTCTAGCACGGCCGAAGAGGGTTCGTCGTTTGCGTCTGCGGCCAATCGTTCCGAAGCACCGGCTGGCTTGGTGGATGAATAGGGAAGCAACGTGAACAGTTGATTCTGTCGGTTTTTGGCTCGAGCGGCCACGGAGCTGAGCATCGAAACGGCTCGGTCGAACGCTCGGCCTTTTGAGTCTTGCTGTCCCATCGAAAAGCTGTCGTCCAGCAGGACGTAGTGGTGAGTCGTTTTGCCGCCCAACAAGCGAGCCACGCGGTCGTTTTCGCAACCGACTTGAGCCAGCATAAACAACGCCAGCAGCAGTATCGCGATTCGGCTGAGCAGCAGCAGGAGTTGTTTGAGCCAGACCCAGCTGCGATTTTTTCGGTGGCTCTTGAGCAAGAACTCCATCGCGGCCCATTTGACTTTTTTGTGCCGCATCATGTTGATCAAGTGGATCAAGATAGGCAAGGCAACGCCGGCGGCGATCAAGCCGGTCCATAATTGCGGGCTGGGCGTGAAAATGTTTTCAAACATGCTTAGCCCCGATTCCGTGCGATGCGACGACTCAAAAACGATGCCAATACGGCGCCCATCGAGTCACTGGTGCGAACCAAAGCGTAGTCAATTGCCGCTCTTGCACAGCCAATTTTGATTGTTTCCAAAAACGAATTGATTTCTTTGAGGTACCCGTCGCGTAATGCTTTTGGGTTGCAGTTCAATTGAATGTTAGATTCCAAGTCATCAAACTGCATCGAACCTGTGAACGGGAAATCTAATTCGTCGTCGTCGAGTAAATGGAACAATAAAACGTCATGCCCGCGCTGCCGCAGCATTCGCAGTCCTTTGAGCGTGGCGTCGGTGTCGCCGAATAAATCCGAGACGACGATCACGACGCCTTTTCGCGAAAACATCTCGGCGGCGGCGGTGAAGATCTCATTCAGATTGGTTTTGTCGGCTGGTTTGCTGTTTTCTAGACTAGCGATGATGGAGTTCAATTGCGTGTGTTTTGAACGCGTCGGCAGGTTCTGACGGATCTTTTCGTCGAAGGTCACGCAGCCAACGGCGTCGTGTTTTTTCAAGACCAAGTACGCCAGCGAAGTCGCGATCGTGGCGGCGTATTCGTATTTGTTCAGCGGTCCGTTGCCGTACTGCATGCTGCTGGATACGTCGACCAACATTTGCACTCGCATGTTGGTTTCTTCTTCGAACTGCTTAATGTACAACCGATCTTGCCGCGCCCAAACTTGCCAATCGACGTGACGGAGGTCGTCGCCAAGCTGGTATTCGCGATGCTGCAAGAACTCGACCGACTGCCCGAAGTACGGGCTGCGATGGCTGCCGGACATGAACCCTTCCACGATGTGTTGGGCTCGCAAGTCCAGTCGATCGATTCGCTTGATCGCTTCAGGATGCAAAAAGTTTTTGGAATCGGGCATCGTTTGTCAATTCATCTTCTTTGGATGGAGTGTTGGCGATCAACTGTTCGATAACGTCGTCGGAAGTGACGCCATCAGATTGAGCGGCAAAGTTAACGGCGATGCGATGCCGCAAAACAGGTTTTGCCAGCGCGTCGATGTCTTCGGTGGAGACATGGGTTCTGCCGTACAGTAGTGCTCGGGTTTTGCCGCCCAAAATCAAATTCTGCACTGCACGTGGGCCGGCTCCCCAGCCGATTTGGTCTTTAATAAAATCAGGCGCACCATCGGAAGTGATTCGGGTCTGGCGGACGAGTGTCAATGCGTAACGCAGTACATGATCGGAGACGGGTACGTCACGGATGGTCGATTGGAGTTTCAAAATTTCTTCGCCAGAGAGCACCGGTTTGACGTTATGGTTTGTGCGTTTGGTCGTCCGGCGAGCAACTTCAAGCTCGTCGTCGAAGCTTGGGTAGTCGACGAAAACTTTGAACATGAAACGGTCTTGCTGAGCTTCGGGCAGCGGGTAGGTTCCCTCTTGTTCGATTGGGTTTTGCGTTGCCAACACAAAGAACGGATCCGGCAGCTTGTGTCGGACTCGGCCGACCGTGACGGTGCGTTCTTGCATCGCTTCTAGCAGCGAGGCTTGGGTTTTGGGCGGTGTCCGGTTGATTTCGTCGGCCAGCACGATGTTGGCGAAAATCGGTCCTTCCATGAAGCGTCGCTCACGCGCTCCTGACGTTTTGTTTTCTTCCAAAATGTCGGTGCCGGTGATGTCGGCCGGCATCAAGTCAGGCGTGAACTGGATTCGAGAAAACGAGAGGCTCAACGTTTCGGCGAGCGTGCTGATCATCAAGGTCTTTGCCAATCCGGGCACTCCCTCGAGCAAGCAGTGGCCTTGGCTGAACATTGAGATCAAAACTTGTTCGACAACGTCGGTTTGACCGACAATGACCTGGGCCAATTCTTCGCCGATTTCTTTGCGAGCTTTGGTTAATAAATCGATCGCCTCGCGACCTACCGCGTTGTCCGCCATTAAGTTCTCCACCGTATCGTTTTCAAATCAGGCTATCAGCGAGTTTGTCACGTCAGCGAAATGGTTCGCCGGGGCGCGATAAAAATCAAATGATCCGCGTCGGGGCCCATTTATGCGTCGCCTGTTCTCGGTAAAGCTTAACCGATTCGGCGGTAATTAACAGGCCGATGGGGATCGGGAATTGTGCTGGAGGATTCAAGGAAACGCGATATGGTGAGCGATCAGGCAGATTTGTTGATGGGTGGGGCGAGGTTATGCTCGGTGTCAACTATTTTGGCCAAGGCTTTTAAGACTTGAAATTCAACCCCGGTCGCAGCCCAGCTTTTCAACTCGCACCGCACAGACTTTATATTCTCCCGTTCCTGTTACTGCGTCTCCCGCATCATTGGTCAATAAATTCGCTCGTGATTCTGCAAAGTGCATCGGCATCCAAACGCAACCCACTCTCACTCGCGGCGACACCCAAACCTCGGCCTCAACCGCTCCTCGTCGCGACAGCACCTTAACTTTCTCGCCGTGCTTCACGCCCAACTGCTTCGCGTTGTAACGGTGCATCTCCAAAAAGTTCTCTCGCTGCTTCGCAACCGGCCCGGGATCGCGACGAGTCTGTGACGCGCTGTTGTAGTGGTACAGCGTCCGGCCCGTCGACAACACCAACGGGAACTCATCGTCGGGCAGTTCCGCACTCGGCCGATAATCAACCGCTTGAAACGGAGCGCGACCGATCATCGGACCGTCCAAATGCAACGACGGAGTGCCGGGGTGATCCGCGGTCGGGCAAGGCCATTGCAGGCCCGATGGATTCTGCTGTAAACGCTCGTAAGAAATTCCAGCGATTTTCGGCGTCAACGAAGCGTACTCGTCAAACACCTCTTTCGGCGAAGGATACTCCGGCATCGCGTAGCCGGCCGCTCGAGCCATCTGGCACAAAATCAACCAGTCCGGTCTGGCTTCCCCCGGTGGATCGACCGCTTTGCGAACCCGTTGGACGCGGCGGTCGCTATTGGTAAACACGCCGTCCTTTTCTGCAAAGCAAGCACCCGGCAGGACCACATTCGCAAACCGAGTCGTCTCGTTGTGAAAGATCTCTTGGCAAACGATAAAATCGCATTGATTCAAACCACGTTCGACTTTGGACACGTTCGGTTCAGAGATCACGATGTCTTCGCCCATGATGTACAGGCCCTTGATTCCGCCGTGTTCCATCTCTTTCATCATCACATTCAAATTCAACCCGTCATCGGGTGATAGCTGGACGTCCCAAGCGGCTTCGAATTTTTCGCGAACCGAATCGTCCGTCACCTTTTGGTAGCCAGGGAAATAAATCGGAGTGGCCCCGGCGTCATTCGCTCCTTGAACATTATTCTGTCCGCGTAGCGGGTTCATCCCCGCCGAACGAACGCCAAGGTGACCGGTCATCAGAACCAAATTCGCCAAACAATAAACGTTGTCCGTCCCGTGAGTATGCTCGGTAATGCCCAGCGTGTAATAGATTCCGGCATGCCGAGTCGTGGCGTACCAGCGAGCGGCGGTGCGGATGTCTTCGGCCGGCACGCCGGTGATTTGTTCGGCTTCTTCGGGCGAGTACGCTTGGACTTTGTCGACGACGGCTGGGAAGTTTTCGGTGTGAGCCTGGATGAACGCTTGATCGTGCAAACCTTCGTTGATGATCACATGAGCCATCGCGGACAGCAGCCAAACGTCGGTGCCTGGCTTGAGCTGCAAATGCAAATCCGCCATCTCGGCCAGCCAGATCTCTCGCGGGTCAGCGACGACCAGCTTTGCCCCGCGTTGCCGGGCGCGTTTCATCTCCATCGCGATGATCGGATGAGCCTCGGTGGTGTTGGATCCGATGATGAACATCATTTCCGAATCACGGATCTCGTCGATCGCGTTGGTCATCGCCCCAGCACCAAACATTGTCACCAGACCGGCGACAGTAGGAGCATGTCAGGTGGCGGCACACTGGTGAATGTTGTTCGTCCCAAAGGCCGCTCGAGACACTTTTTGCATCAAGTAGTTTTCTTCGCCGGTGCAACGTGACGAGGAAATAAAACCAAGCGAATCGGATCCGTGTTTTTCTTTGACCTTCAACAACCCCTTCGCCGCAACTGCGATCGCTTCGTCCCAGCTGGCAGGATGGAGTTGACCATCGGCGCCGCGAATCAAGGGCTCGGTGATTCGGTCTTCGTGATGAACAAAGTCAAACGCGAATCGTCCTTTCACGCACAGGTTTCCGTCGTTGAGCGTCTGGCCGGGTTCGGGGCTAGTGATTTTGACCAATCGATCGTTGTGCGTGTGCAAATCCATCTGACAACCAACGCCACAAAAGTTGCAAGTCGTCCGCGTGGTCGCGACGTCCAGTTGGACTAGGTTTTGTGGGCTCTTCTTTTCAACGAGTGCCCCTGTCGGGCAAGTGTCGATGCACCCGCCGCACAGTTCGCAGCTGGTATCGATCAGGCTCCGCTGTCCCGCCGTCGCGATCGTGGTCTCGGCTCCACGGTTGGCCAGCGTGATCGCGTTGACCCCTTCGACTTCATCGCAGTAGCGAGTGCAACGAGCACACAGGATGCACAGGTCGGGTTTGAATTCGATGTAAGGATTGTTGTCGGCCGGTCGAGCGTCCCGCGGGGCGTTGACCGGGGCGAGCTTCATTGGCTTGACGGTTTTGCAGAGCTCGCGAAGCTGGTTGTTGTTTTCGGTTTCGACCGGAAGGCCTGCGGCGTCCAATTCGTGGTCGGCCATGTACAGGTTGTACAGAACGGTCCGGTGTTTTTCGATGCGGTCCGATTCGGTTGTGACCTGCATGTCGGGCGTCACCACCCACGCGCAGCCGGGTTGCAAACGACGTTGGCCTTCGACTTCGACCAAGCAAACGCGACACGCGCCCGCTGGAGCCAGTCGATCGTCGTGGCATAGAACCGGAATGTCGATCCCGTTTCGTTTCGCCACGTTGAACACGGTCTCGCCGGTTTCGGCCGAGCACTTAGTGCCGTTGATTTCGACGGAGAACGTTTGGGTTGCTTTTTTGTTTTGATGGGGGCGATTCATGAGTAACCTAGTTTTGGCCCGTTGTTTTATTTGTTTTGGTGCGATCTTCAAACGCGTCTGGAAAGTGCTTCATCGCGGACTCGAGCGGTTTGGCCGCGACCATGCCTAACCCGCAGATGGAACCTTCTTCCATCTCCCAACCAACGTCGGCGGTCATGTCCAAAGCGGATGCGTCGCCAAGCTGCACGAACTTGTCGACTTGTCGGTGAATGTACTGAGTGCCGATGCGACAGGGGGCACATTGTCCGCAGCTTTCGATCGCAAAAAACTCAGACTGCCACGCGGCCGCTTTCGCCATGTCGACGGTGTCGTTCAACACGACCACGCCAGCACTGCCCATCATCGAACCGGCTTCGGATAGGTTCTTGTAATCCAAAGGCAGATCGTTCATGCTGATCGGCAAAAATCCAGAACTGGCCCCGCCGGGAGAAAACCCGATCGGCGTGCCTTCGTAGCCGCCCGCCGCTTCAACCAGTTCGTTCAAAGAAACGCCCAGCGGCAATTCGTAAACGCCCGGAGCATTGACGTGCCCCGAGATGCAATACAACTTGGTGCCGGGTTCGGTGCGGCCGAGGTTTTTGAACCACTCGCCGCCGTGTTCGATGATCGCAGGCACGCAAGCGATGGTTTCGACGTTGTGGATCAAAGACGGTTTGCCGCGAAAACCGGACTCGGTAGGGTAGGGCGGTTTCAGCCGCGGCATGCCACGTTTGCCTTCGAGCGATTCCAGCAACGCCGTTTCCTCGCCGCAGATGTAAGCCCCATGTCCGCGAACGATCTTGATGTCAAAATCGGATAGGTGAGGCTGGGCTTGTTCGAGTGCCTCGGCGATAACCCGGTATTCGTTAACGTACTCGCCGCGAATATAGATGTAGATGCTGCTGGCTTGGATCGCATGAGCGGCGATGGCGAGCCCTTCAAACATTTTGTGTGGTTGCCGCAACATCGTCTCGCGGTCTTTGAACGTGCCCGGTTCGGCTTCATCGGCGTTGCAGATCACGTAGCGTTCGGTTTTGATTTGCTGGCAAACGGAAGTCCACTTAAAGTGCGCCGGGAACCCCGCGCCGCCGCGGCCTTGCAAGCCCGCGGCCTCCAGCTGCTGGATGATTTGTTCGGCGGACATCTGTTTTGCTTTGGCGAGATTCCGATACGAGCCATCGACTTCGCCGCCCAAGTTCAAGGGCAGGGCAGGGTTGTCGGGGGTGACGGCGGTTTGGGTCGCGGCAAAGGTTTCGAGTTCGGTTTGCTCGTTTAGTAGAGCCGGTGCCAAATCGCATTGGCCGAGGCAACTAATCCGAGTGACGGAGCGACCTGCGGCAGTCAGGCGATCGGCCAGCGCGTCGGCCCCTCGCAGGCGACAAGTCAGCCCGTTGCAAACGCGAACCTGCGGGCCGGCGGCGAGGTCCTGTTGGTCGTCGATTAGGTGGTAGAACGAACCGGCTCCCCAGATGTCGGCTTCGGGTACGCCGGTTTGCTGCGAGATGTTGCGAACGTTCTGTTCGGTCAAGCCGCCGTGTTCGAGCATCTCGATCACGGATTCGCGTTTCGCCGATGGCTTGTGCATGAGTGGGTCCAGGGGGTTGAAAAAAGCGTCGGCGGCTGTCGATTTGAGCCGTCCGTCACTAACGGGCTTGTTGATTTAATAGTTTTTGGCGAAGCCTAAACAATGTGGTGATGGGCTTCCAGCCTGTCATGCGTGCAGGCAGTCTGGAATTCATTCTAGCAGACGGATTTGTTGACTAAATCAACAGGCCCTAACGCGAGGTCACGGCAAAAATGTAAGCCGGGTTTTTGGCGAATGTCAGTCAAGGTAAGCCGGCTCGGATGCCTAAAGCCTATTTTATTTCTAAGATCATTGCACTGTTAATTTATGGTTGGCACGGTTACTTTAGCGGGGCGAAGTTTTTGAACGAATTGTCGCGTTTGAAGTAGAGAAGGCCTTTGAAAGAACGCCTCTCCTCGGAAGAACTCCTCTCCTCGAAAGAACGCTCTGAAAGAACGCTCTGAAAGAACGCTCTGAAAGAACGCTCTGAAAGAACGC
>JALZWN010000221.1 GCA_023300235.1 Mariniblastus sp. | reverse complement strand
CATGCCGGGAGGCGGTCCGTTGGAGGTTTTTCGGATTTGAGATTAGTGCCAATTAGTGTTCCGTTTTACGCGCGGGTGATTGCTTGGAGGTTTGTGGTTATGGATGCCGGGTGAGATGCAATCTGGCGGCGTAAGTGATTGTGTTTTGAAATGCTTTGGGATTCGTTTTGTTTGAGTGTGTTCGCTATCAGCTTGGAAAGCTGAGCGACAATGTCGCTCGGTTCTCCGAACCGTCAGCGTGAACTACCAGAAGTATTTGGGGACAACTACCAAGATGCAGTCTGTGTTGTCCAGTCTAACATCAGAGGCAGCTTTGTCGTTGCCCCCCAACACCTACCAATGTCCTGCGCGATGATGGGCTTTCCTACATGGCTTACACCGATCAGATTACGTTTCTGCTCTTTCTGAAAATGGCGGACGAGCAGTCTGAGCCTCCGTACAATAAAACGATCGTGCCCACAGGACTGGATTGGGCCAGCTTGCTGCAGCGCGACGGCGAAGAACTCGAACGACACTACCGTCATATCCTCGATGAACTGGCTTCTGCGAAGCGGGAAAGAAGTCCGGGATGCTCGGGGCGATCTTCAAAAAGGCGCGGCAGGATGTCCCAAACCCCCAGGCTGATCCATACCAAGAAGATGCCCGCTCTAGAAGGTCACGGCTAAAACTTTCTGAACATGTGCAACCGGCACGGGAGCATTTTGTTTTTTTGCATCGGTTGTTCTCTTGCAATCAGTTTTGTTAAAATACAACATTGTCAACGCAAGCATTCGTTTTGACGTTGGTCGGTGATTGAAAACACCAAAGAAGAAATGCCACACATTTTCCACGTAAGCATATGATCGTCAAACAAAAACAAGGAAGTACGCCAACAGATCGATTTGGTAAAGCCGGCGATAAAGCCGAAAAGCAAATGGCGTTTTACCTGCGGAGAGAATTCAAAGAATCGAAAGACGTTTTTGTCTTCAATGATTTGAAGATAAAGCGAGAAGGCGAAACAGCTCAGATTGATCACCTGGTTCTCCATCGCTACGGCTTTTTTATCATCGAAAGCAAGTCGACAACGGGCAAGATCGAAGTCAATGCTCGTAACGAGTTCGCACGTGTTTACAGCACCAAAAGAGAAGGAATGAAGTCGCCGATCCGACAGGCCGAAATGCAGCGAGACTTGCTTCATAAGCTGTTGAATGATAACGCAAAAGTGTTACGAACAAAAAATGACAACACGTTCAGGCCCGATTATTTTCATGTGCTTGTCGCGATAGCTGACCATGGCGAGATTGCTCGTGTCGACACCGATCCTCCAGAACTAATGAAAGCGGATGCTGTTGCGGTTCACATTAATGACCAGCTCGAGAAACGGCGAAATGCCAGCGGCTTCAAAGGCGCCATGCGAGCGGTGTTTGGTAGTCGGGAGGACTCCCAGGAATCGCTTGGTTATGTAATCCGTTCGTTTGACGAAGATGAAATTCGAGCAATTGGAAAGTTCCTGCTTGCACAGGACGTATCGCCAAAAAAACAAAAGTCTTCTGTTGCGAGGCCTGCTGCAAAAGTTGTCAAAGATGACAATGTCATTGTTCCAGCTTCTAAACCGTTAAACGCTTGCCGTCACTGCGATAGCGGAAATCTCAAAGTCGTTTACGGGAAGTATAGCCGCTACTTTAAGTGCGGTGATTGTGATCAGAATACCACAATTGATTTTACTTGCCGGTGTGGGGCCAAAGCCAAGATAAGTAAGCGCGGCAACCGTTTTACGTGGAAATGTGAATGTGGTAACGATGATCTGTTTTTTGAAAATCCGGAATGAACGTTCGGCTGTGCCGTAAATTTGAACAGGGTAAATTGCTTCGTAAAGCGACTCTCCTGATTGTTGCTTTGTGCATGAAGCCGGAATCGAGCATTACCAATGAATGACAATTTGCCTGTTCTATTCGAATCGGGTGTTGCCAGTTATTTTCGAGACTTCGGTCATCGTTTGGCTCGCGAAGTACCTCATCAGGCTTGGGTGATGATCTCGTTGGCCCAATTCATTTCTCCACAATTGGTTGTGGCGGAACTCCAGTTGCCAAATCAAGACTTGGCACCGATCGGTGAACTGCCTGAATCTCAGGGGGCACTGAATTATGACTTTGCCGTGGCTCGTTCAGAGATTGATATGAGAACGTGGAAATCTCGAACGCCAGGCTGGAATCGTGGCACACCCACTCTACCGCAGACTTTGGAAACACTTGCCGAGGTTGCAGTGATCGCTGAATTCAAGATTGCAAGTTCGACCTCGACCACAACCGATGCATTGGTCTTCGACCTCAAAAAAATGCGAGCAGTAATTAGGTTGATGGCCGAAAATGGCTTCAAATCTTTCCCGGCTTGCTACTTTGTCGTTTTGGATCCCGATGCCACATTAGACATTGATGGAGCGGCGGTAGCGGCTCAAATTGGGTGGCCTGAGGTGGCTCCATTTCCAAAGATATTAGTTGGGCCGTGAAGCGGTGCAGAGCTTGCTGTGGGGAGCGCTTCTTTCGCGGAGCGAAAGGCGACTATGTTGAAAGAAGGGGAACACTAATCGACTCTAATCTTCACTAATGACATGCTGGGA
>JALZWN010000220.1 GCA_023300235.1 Mariniblastus sp. | reverse complement strand
ATGTTTACGCGATCAGAAAAGGACTAATTTAAGAAAGCCCCTTTGAAAAACATGCTCACGGGATTTTCCCAAGACCACACCCGACGTGTAAGCATGCCAACACTCAGGAAACACCCTTGCCCTCAAAGCCGTGAAGCATCGCATCCAGCCAATGATAAAACGCTTGGAATACCTACCCGAGCCACAATAAACCCAGAAGAACCTTTTAGACGCCCACCGACAACCGACCGACCCCTGAACACTGAACGTAAAACGATGTAACCATAAAAAAACAGCAGTGCCATTTTGAAATGACACTGCTGTGAAATGTGGTTTGAAAACCGATTCGAAAGCCGATCGAGAAAAAACGAATCTCGTCGACCATTACCCCGGAGCTTTACCTACGCTTCGGCGTCACCTTTCGGTTCTTCACCTTCGGCAGGGCTGTCTTCTGCAGAAGCTTCCTGGGCGGCATCGCTAGGAGCACTTTCGCTTTCGGCTGCCGGGGCAGACGCTGCGGAATCGGCACCTTCAGGCGTGGTCGCGGCAGCACCGACTGGGGCTGTTGGCGAATCGCCAGTTGTTGGTGCTTCGCCTTCGCCGTCGTCCTCTTCCAATTCGTCGCGAGGCACACGAGCGATCACGGACAAGGAATCCTCTTTGTCCAAGCCCATGATGCGAACGCCTTGCGTGTTACGGCCGATGATGCCGATGTCCGCGACCTTGATACGCTGGATTTTTCCGCGAGAGGTCATTAGCAACAATTGATCGTCGTCGTTGACGGACTTGATACCGATTACCTTACCGTTGCGGTCAGTGGTCTTGATGTCTCGGACACCTTTACCGCCACGCTTCTGAGCACGGTAACGAGCCGAGCTGCTGGATTCCTCTTCGGTTTCTTCGCCTTCTCCAGTCGCGTTGGGGCCAAAGGTCGTTCGCTTCCCGTAGCCTTTTTCGCAAGCGGTCAACAACGTAGCTTCTGGATCAGCGACCACCATACCGACAACGCTATCGCCATCGGTCAGCGAGATTCCTTTTACGCCGCTGGTGTTCCGGCCCATTGGGCGAGCATCGGATTCACGGAAGCGAATCGCCATCCCGTTAGCGGTCGACAGAACGATCTCGTCGCCTTTCTTAGCGACCAGCACATCGATGATCTCATCGCCTTCACGAAGCTTGATCGCGATGATGCCGTTGCTGCGAGGACGACCGTAAGCCGATAGTGGAGTTTTCTTGACTAGACCGCTCTTGGTGACCATCAACAGGTAATGATCTGCGGCATCAAAGTCACGGATCGCTCGGCAATTCGCGACGGCTTCGCCTTCTTCGAGCGGCACGATATTAATGATCGCTCGACCGCGGCTTTCACGCGACAACTGCGGTAGCTGGTGAACTTTCCGCCAATGCACGATTCCGCGGTTGGTAAAGAACAACAAATAATCGTGAGTGCTCGCCGCAAAAATATGCTCGATCGGATCCTCATCTTCGCTCTTGGCACCCTTGATGCCTTTGCCGCCACGACGCTGAGCACGATAAGTGCTGACGGGCGTCCGCTTGATGTAACCGCGATGGCTGATCGAGACGACCATGTTCTCTTCTTCGATCAAGTCCTCAAGGTCAACGTTGCGAAGCTCTTCGTCGGACAGCACCGTTCGGCGAGCATCCGCATACTTGCGTTTGATCTCGGCGAGGTCCTCTTTGATGATCGCTCGAATGTTGGCATCGTCGGATAGAATCCGGTTGTACTCGATAATTTCAGCGAGCAGCTTAGCGTGCTGGTCCCCGAGTTTTTCTTGTTCAAGATTAACCAATTGGCCGAGCGTCATCTTCAGAATCGCGTCGGCTTGCACGGCGGTCAAGCGATAGTTTTCGGCTTCGCCACGTTCGTCTTGGAAGACCTTAAAGCCTTCGTCGCCGAGAGCCCGTTTCATCATGGATGACGGGCAGTCGATTTGCATCAAGCCTTTTTTGGCTTCGGCTTGCGTCTTGGAGCTACGGATCGTTTTGATGATTTCATCAATGTCCGCCAGCGCCATCAGCAAACCTTCGACGGTATGCTTTTGCTTACGAGCACGAGCCAGCAAGAATTGGGTTCGGCGGCGAATGACCGAAACTCGGTGCCGCAAGAACTCGGTCAAGAAATCCTTGATCGACAGCTCACGAGGTTTCCCATCGACCAACGCCATGAAGTTCATCGAGAACGAGGTCTGCAGCGGGCTGTACTTATACAGCTGCGTCAAAACGACCTCTGGATCGGCGTCGCTTTTGACTTCGATCTCGAGTTTAACCGGTTCCTTCAAGTCAGACAGGTCACGGATGCCCGAGATACCTTTGACGCGATCGGTTTTGACAAGGTTAGCGATCTTTTCAACGACACCGTCACGGGTTTGCTGGAAAGGCAGTTCGTTGACGACGATCTTGAAGCGATTTTTCTTTTTCGGGATCGGCAGGATCTCGCACTTGGCTCGAAGAGCGATCGTGCTGCGTCCGGTTTGATAGGATTTGATAATTCCCGCGCGACCACAGATCGTACCACCGGTCGGGAAGTCCGGCCCAGGCAGAACGGTCATGATTTGAGCGATCGAACATTCTGGATCGGCGATCACCATGTCCAACGCATCGCAGACTTCGCCCAAGTTGTGCGGCGGGATTGAAGTCGCCATCGAAACCGCGATACCGCTGGAACCGTTGACCAGCAAATTCGGGAATTTACTCGGCAACACCGATGGCTCAAGCCGGCGTTCGTCGTAAGTCGGTGTGAAATCGACGGTGTCCAGTTTCAGGTCGTCCAGCATGAGCGTGGCGACGGCAGACATGCGTGCCTCGGTATATCGCATCGCCGCCGGAGGCAGACCAGCGATCGAGCCAAAGTTACCCTGTTTATCTACCAGCACATGCCGCATGTTCCATTCTTGGGCCATCCGAACCAGCGTCGGGTAAATAATACTCTCACCGTGAGGGTGGTAGTTACCCGAGGTGTCACCAGAGATCTTCGCGCATTTGACTCGAGCAGCACCGGAGCTGAGATTCAAGTCGTTCATTGCGACCAAGATCCGGCGTTGCGACGGCTTGAGCCCGTCGCGAACATCCGGCAACGCACGAGACACGATGACGCTCATCGCATACGTCAGGTAGCTGTTTTTTAACTCATCCTCAATCGGCATCTGGATAAACGTCTCAATTTTTCCGTTGCCGTCGTTGTCGGATTTATCGTCTTCAGGAGCGGGGGTGTCGGTCGACAATTTAGATGCCTTTCAGTGGGCAAAAATTGCTATGGATGGGCTACCGCCAGCGAACGGAGAAAGCTCGCTTTGAACGGTGAAAAACCGCGATTTTCGTTGGTTTTTTGATCGTTATTTTGAACCCCCAATTCTACCAAATTCTAAAGCGTTCAACAATGAGCCCTAGGCGGCGGTTTTACGGTTTTGTGGTGCTGAAACGAGCGCCTAAATCGCGGCCTAAATCGCGGCTTAATGCCGCTTGGTTCAGACCGATTGGTTCAGACCGATTGGGGCGCACACGCCGCGGCTGTTTTAAGTTCAGCAACCAGCCCCAAAAAGCCAACGCCTTTGCGGTCGGTCAAGCCCACCGAGGAGGCAAGCCGACTGAATGAGTCCACGTGACGCCCGAAGCTCGGCTCCTCCGCAGAGTTCGTAGCCCTCGTAGCCTTAGCCACTTCACTAAGCTGGGTTGCTGGGGAGCATCCGTCGCTCTGACAGCCTCCCGGGCAGGCTCAAGAAAAAAGCTCAACTTAGTGCCAAACAAGCCCCAGTCTGGATTCACTTTTCGCGGTTGGTATGATCCAATTAAACTGCGTGATCCGATCAAAATGCCTTTTGCCTTAAAACGCAACGGTCGTTGGTCGAAGAAACCAACTTTATACGCCGAAGTAGTCGGCCAACTATTCATCTTTGCCAGCCGGATTTTAGTTACTCCTATCCCGAGCTGACACGAAACTACAAGAGCATGTTTGAAATCAAAGTACCCGGGTTCGGTGAATCTATCCAAGAAGTTCAAGTCGCTAACTGGCTCAAGCAAGTCGGTGACTGGGTCAACAAAGACGACGATTTGGTGGAACTAGAATCCGAAAAAGCGTCGCAGAATCTTCCTTCGGATTTCGAAGGAGTTTTGACCGAAATCAAAGTCGCCAACGGTGAGTTCGCTGCCGTCGGCGATCTGTTGGGCATTATCTCGCCTCAAGAAGGCGGAGGCGGTAACGCGAAACCTGCTGCCGCTGCCGCCGCTCCAAGTGCTCCCGCCCCAGCCACGGGCAATTCGGGTGTGATCATGCCTGCCGCGGAACGCCTGCTGACACAGTACGGCATCTCCGCCAATGCTGTTACAGCGACCGGGCCCGGTGGACGGTTACTTAAAGAAGACGTCCAAAACTACATCAACGCCAACAAATCCGGTGGTGCACCGACGCCCCCCAAGCCCAACGCTCCTGCTCCGGCAAAACCAGCCGCCGTAGCTCCTGCACCAACTCGCTCAACCGTCGACATGGATCCAGCCAACGTCGAACGCGAAGAAACTGCAAAACCGATGAGCATGATTCGACGCACGATCGCCAAGCGATTGGTCGAAGCTCAACAATCCGCTGCGTTGCTGACGACTTTTAACGAAATCGACATGCTGCCTGTTAAGGAACTGCGATCGAAGTACAAGGACGCTTTCCAAAACAAGCACGGCGTCAAACTTGGCTTCATGTCGTTTTTTGCCAAAGCCGTTGTCGAAGGCTTGCGTCGATACCCAGCGATCAATTCTGAAATTCGCGGTGACAAGGTCATCAGTAAAAACTTCCACGACATCGGCGTCGCGATCGGTGGTGGCAAAGGCTTGGTCGTGCCAATCTTGCGAAACGTCGAGCGTTTAAGTTTCGCCGACGTGGAACAAAAGATCGGCGAGTACGCTGCGTTGGCTCAGGCCAATCAGATCGTGCCGACCGACCTACAAGGCGGCACCTTCACAATCAGCAACGGTGGCGTTTACGGATCATTGCTGTCGACTCCGATCGTGAACCCACCGCAGAGCGGAATCCTTGGGTTGCATACGATCCAAGAACGTCCGATCGCCTTGAATGG
Source organism: Mariniblastus sp. (assembly GCA_023300235.1). Taxonomy (GTDB): domain Bacteria; phylum Planctomycetota; class Planctomycetia; order Pirellulales; family Pirellulaceae; genus Mariniblastus. The sequence continues at coordinate 1,832 of JALZWN010000220.1, read as the reverse complement.
CGAAATCGTGATTCGCCCGATGATGTACGTCGCGTTGACCTACGATCACCGGATCGTCGACGGACGCGAAGCCGTTGGGTTCCTGAAAACAATCAAAGAGGTGCTTGAAGAGCCCGCTCGATTGTTCTTGGAAGTTTAAAACCAATCACCCACTCAACAGCCGGTTACTTTTTGCAGCCGGCTGTTTTTTTGATCCACTTTAATTTCGATCCATCTCCGCGACACGCCGCGATCGCTTGCTGTGTCCATATTGAACTAGAGACAACTCATGGCTGAACAGAATTTTGATTTAATAATCCTTGGAGGCGGCCCCGGCGGTTACGTCGCCGCCATCCGCGCGGCTCAACTTGGTTTGAAGGTCGCCATCATCGACGAAAACCCACAGTTCGGCGGAACTTGCCTACGAGTCGGTTGCATCCCAAGTAAAGCGTTGCTGGAGTCCAGCCACTTGCTGGTGGAAGCTCGTGACAACATGGTCGAACACGGTATCAGCGCGACCAAGCTGACGGTTGACCTTTCCACCATGATGAAGCGAAAAACCAGCGTCGTGGATACGCTAACCGGCGGCATCAATATGTTGCTCAAGCGAAACAAAGTCACCACCTACGTCGGACGTGGCAAGCTGATCGGCAACGGGCAAGTTGAAGTTTCAACTAACGACACACTGACCGCCGAAAACATTATCGTCGCCACCGGCAGCCAGCCAATGCACCTGAAAGGCGTCGAGTACGATGGCGATTTCATCGGCGATAGCACGACGGCGCTTAGCTACTCCGGCGTTCCGCGTCGCTTGGTTGTGATCGGCGGCGGCTACATTGGTTTGGAGCTAGGTTCGGTTTGGAGTCGACTGGGATCGCAAGTCACAATCCTTGAAGGCACCTCGCAAGTCCTACCCGGCTTGGACAAAGAGATCGCTCGACTGGCCAAGCGAACCTTTGAAAAGCAAGGTTTGACTTTCAAAACCGACATGTGGGTCGAAAGCGCCAAACGAAGCGGCAATGGTTGCGTGGTCCAGTGCAAAGGCAGCGACCCGATCGAATGCGACCGAGTGCTCATGTCCGCTGGCCGAGTGCCAAGCACCAAGGGCGTAGGCCTAGAGTCTGCCGGCATCAATGTCGACGGCCGTGGTTTTATTACCGTCGATTCTGATCTAAAGACCTCAGCAGCGAACGTTTACGCGATCGGTGACGTGATCGGTGGAGCGATGCTGGCTCACAAGGCTTCCGAAGAAGGCATCTCAGTTGTCGAGCGAATCGTCAACGGCGTTGGGCACGTCAACTACGACACGATCCCAGCGATCGTTTACACGCACCCCGAAATCGCGATGGTCGGCAAGACCGAAGAACAGCTCAAAGAAGCCGGGATCAAGTACCGCAAAGGTGCTTGCCCGTTCGGTGCCAACGGTCGAGCCCGTGCGATGGGTGAAGCCGAAGGAAAGATCAAGATCCTTGCCGACGCAGAAACCGATCGAATACTTGGCGTTCACGCGATCGGCCCGCGAGCGGGTGATCTGATCGCCGAAGCGGTCACGGCGATGAACTTCGGAGCCAGCAGCGAAGACATCGCTCGCGTGTGCCATGCTCATCCGACTTTGTCAGAGATCATGTGGGAAGCCGCCATGGCCGTCGACGGCCGTTCGATCCACACTTAGAAAATAGAGCAAGTGGTTTATCCAAGCCGCGTGATGAGCCGTTTCGGTTTGTCATGCGGCTTTTTTCTTGGGTCGCTTTTTGGGTCGCTTTTTGGGTCGCTCTAGGACTTAATGGTTGGCTCAAAAATATCGCGTGCTTTGCCGGTCTAGCGGGCGCCATGCCTCACGGCTTTGAGGGAAA
>JALZWN010000219.1 GCA_023300235.1 Mariniblastus sp. | reverse complement strand
AGTGGTCTGTCAATGTTGAACTTTAAGGTAGCTGGATTCGCCAGAATTCAGTTTGATTCAGAGAAAACCGAACTCTGGCGAGTCCGGCTACATGTTTCGGTCCTAATCTTTATCTTTGACAGACCACTAGAAGCCCATCACCACACCCCAGGCTGGTCTGGTGGAAAACCTAATTCTCTATATTCTTTACCTTCTGATTTCTTTACCTTCTTCCGTTTGGCTTGCCGTGAAAATACTCGTTACAGGTGCTGCAGGATTCATTGGCAGCAACTTGGTTCGTCATTTGATTCAAGACCGCGATCACGAAGTACTGGCCGTCGACAAACTGACTTACGCTGGCAACACCGCGTCGCTAGCGGACCTGGAAAGCTCGCCCAAATTCTCGTTCCTACAAGCCGACATTTGCGACTCGGCCGCGATGCAACAAGCCTTCGCTGAATTCCAACCCGACGCGATCATGCACCTGGCCGCCGAATCGCATGTGGACCGTTCGATCGACGGCCCCGAAGCATTCATCCAAACCAACATCATGGGCACCTATCATTTGCTCGAATGCTCCCGGCAATACTACGAAGCACTACCAGAAGACCAGCGTTCAATATTTCGCTTCCACCATATTTCAACGGACGAAGTTTACGGTTCCTTAGGCCCCGACGACGCGGCCTTCAGCGAAACCACCCCCTACGATCCACACTCGCCGTACTCGGCCAGCAAAGCCGCTTCGGATCACTTGGTACGAGCTTGGCACGACACGTACGGTTTGCCGATCGTATTGACCAACTGTTCCAACAACTACGGTCCTTACCAGTTTCCTGAAAAGCTGATCCCCATCGTGATCTTAAAAGCGATTCGCGGCGACGCGATTCCGGTTTATGGCAAAGGCGAAAACATCCGCGATTGGTTATACGTCACCGATCACGCCCGAGCACTGGAGCAAGTTCTGACTCGAGGAACGATCGGGCAAACTTACAACATCGGCGGCGACAACGAGCAGCGGAACATCGATTTGGTGAAGATGATCTGTCAATTGTTGGACGAGACGCGGCCAGCAAAGGATCATGGTTTGGAAATCGATTCGTATGCGGACCTGATTACCTTTGTCACCGATCGACCGGGCCATGACATGCGCTACGCGATCGACGCCAACAAAATCAAAACGGAACTGGATTGGCAGCCGCAAGAAGACTTCTCCAGTGGCTTTCGCAAAACGATTCAGTGGTATCTGGAAAACGAAACCTGGTGGCAATCGATCTTATCTGGTGATTACCAGCTGAACCGACAAGGGCTATCAAGCGATGCGGGTGAGTGAACATGAACCACGGATCGACACGAATGAACACAAATCTCAGCGATAAGCCATTCGTGTTTATTTGTGTTCATTCGTGGTTCTAACTTTTGCCCCGTCCATCGCCACTTTCTTCCTAGAGCTAATCCCACAACCTTTTTGAGCGACGCATTTTCTGTTTTGTCGCGAAGCCTTGGAACCATCACTTAGCCTAATTAAATCGGGCCGCGAGAGTACCTCGCCCAACACAAGCCCCGGATTTCTCGATATTTCCACGATCAAACGATATTGCTAGACTAAACTTTCGGGCTTCCAGCATCGTGTTTATCGAGGTTTTCCCCTCGACCACAGGCAAACTCGATTCAAGACGGCCAACTGTGCTGCCGGCGAAACAGAAACTCGAAACAGAAACTATTAAGCGATTCGATGGTTCAATAACGTAATCGCACTCCCGAAACCGCTCAACTAAATCACCACCGACCGTCGTCCCACTAACGGCTCGTAATTTTCAACCTATGAAAAAAGCATTCATCACCGGCATCACAGGGCAAGACGGCTCATACTTGGCCGAACTGCTCTTAGACAAAGGCTACCAAGTCCACGGGCTCGTGCGCCGCAGCAGCACCTTCAACACCGATCGCCTCGATCACGTCCTTCAAGACCCGCAAACCGCGGACGCCAAGCTGATCCTCCACCACGGCGATATTACCGACGGGCAGGGCATCACGAATCTGGTTTCAGAAATCCAGCCCGACGAGATCTACAACCTAGCCGCTCAGTCACACGTTCGGGTTTCCTTCGACAACCCCGTCTACACCGCCAACGTAACTGGCGTCGGCGCGTTGCATGTTTTGGAAGCCGCCCGCAAGCTAAACGAAACCAAACCCGTTCGCGTCTACCAAGCATCATCTTCAGAGATGTACGGCAACGTAACCGAATCTCCTCAAACCGAAACGACACCTTTTTTTCCGCAGAGCCCATACGCATGTGCGAAGGTGTTTGCGTATCACCAAACGGTCAACTACCGGAACGCTTACGACCTGTTTGCGGTCAACGGGATATTGTTCAACCACGAATCTCCTCGCCGCGGCGAGACCTTTGTCACTCGCAAGATAACTCGCGCAGCGACGCGGATCAAACTTGGATTGCAAGACAAACTATTTTTGGGGAACCTCGAATCGCAGCGAGACTGGGGATTTGCCAAAGACTACGTGGAAGGCATGTGGTTGATGTTACAAGCCGATCAGGCCGAGGACTTTGTGTTTGCGACGGGGCAGCCGCATACGATTCGGCAGTTCTTGGGTTTTGTGTTTGGTTATTTGGATTTGGACTGGAACGACTACGTGCAGATCGATCCTCGTTACTTCCGGCCCACAGAGGTCAATTTGCTCAAAGGCGATTACAGCAAAGCCAAATCAAAATTGGGTTGGGAACCAAAGACCAGTTGTCAGGAACTGGCAGAGCTCATGGTCGACCACGACTTGGAGCTGGCTCGGAACGAAGCCACCAAAAGCAGTTTAGCGCAGCAATAAATGTGGAGATGGGCTTCCCAGCCTGTCTTACGCGCTGATTCCATGCAAATTGACAGGCTAGAAGCCCATCACCACACCTCCATGCAAATGACAGGCCCGAAGCCCATCACCACACCCCGATAAATCAACCGCAGCGGCCTCAATCTCGCGTTTCACCCAAATATAGGTAATCTAGCGGCCAAATCCGATAAGAGGTTGTTAATATAGCAAGCAAAGTCGAGTGCCAACGGATGTCCGTAGCACTCGGCATACACCGGTTAAGCTATTCACTTGCTTGGTCTATTTTGCTATTAAGCTACGCCCTGAATCGCTCAAATTGACATTCGCTGCCGCACAGCAGGCCAAAATATACTGGCGCTGCCCGATCGCAATCCAGCGACGGCGTCTAACTTCAAAACCCTAACTAGATTACCCAAAAAACAACATCGCAACGGTGACGCTTTCAAACAACAAGCGCCACCCAGAGGGACGGAGTCCGTCGTGATTCTGCCTCCAAACGCTGCAAACAATCCCCTCCGTTTTGAAATTCCACCCGTCAAGTTTGATAAACTATCGTACAGGCCAATCGATCATTGGTTTCACTTCGATCTACAACAGCGTTTGGGATAAAATGAGAGCATCGAACATCGTCACCTGCACGCGTCCGCTATCTTTACAGATCGCTCTCCTAACGCTGATCATCGCCAGCGTATCTCTACCACCGTCGAACGGTCTGGCTCAAGGCCCTGAAAACACACTGGTCGTCGTCAACGAAGAATCCTCCGACTCGTTAGCCGTCGCCAACCACTACGTTCAACTCCGCGACATCCCCGCATCGAACGTGATCTTCCTGAAAGGCGTCCCTACAAAAGAGTCTTGGAGCTCCAAAGCATTTAAGCAAAAAGTTCTCACGCCTGTCTTGGACACGATGAATCAGCGAGGCATCACCAACCAAATCGATTGCGTTGCGTACTCAGCTGGTTTCCCAACGCGTATCAATTTCCAGCCAGAACTGAAAACCTACCTTAAACAAACCGGCAAAAAATACGCGATCACCCAACACGCACCATGGGCCTCCATCACCAGCCTGACCTACTTCCACCGCAACGCTTATTCGCCCTCTCCAACATTCCTTGAGCTGGACGCCAATCACTTTGCCAACCCGCGGCGAATGAAAGTTCTGGCCAATCCATTCACCGAAAAAGACAGCCAGAGGTACTCTTCCGCTCTGAGGCAAATAACGAATCGACAATACGATGAAGCCACGAAATCTCTCCGCGAACTAGCCACCAAACACCCGCAGCAAACCGCCGTTGTTTACTCACTGGCACGATGTTTGGCGCTGAGCGGACAAAAAGACCAAGCCCAGGCCACACTGCAACGACTCAAATCACTTGGGTTTGCTTACCGCTCCATTCTGGCCAGCGACAAAGCATTGACTCGTCTCAAACCAGATCCAGCATTCCAAACAATTGTCAGCGACATGGAAGACCTTGCTGATGGACTAACTGCTACACGCAACTTTTCAAGCCAAAGCTTTTGGAGCCAGAACGGTTGGCCAAACGGAACACCAGGCCAAGGAGAGCGATACCTCATGTCGTCGGTACTGGCGGTTACGGGCACCAATCAATCGACGCTGAACGCTTCGATGAACCGCCTAAAATCCAGCGCCGACGCCGATGGCACTCGCCCCCAAGGCAATGTTTACTTCGCCGATCACAAAGACCCTCGCTCGCGAACCCGCAAAAAACAGTTCGCCTCTGCAACCGCCGAACTGAAGTCCCTTGGAAGATCAGCTTCTATCGGTTCGGATATCTATCCGAAGAACGACAGCCGCGTCATCGGTGTCACGATGGGCAGTGCAGCACCAAAATGGCCAGCCAGCAAAAGCACATTCTTGCCGGGTGCAATCTGCGATAACTTCACCAGCTATGGAGCCTCGTGGGAGCAGACCGGGCAAACGCAAATCTCCGAATTCCTTGATGCCGGTGCCGCTGGAGCCTCCGGAACGGTCTACGAACCCTACACGATCGCGGCCAAAATCCCCTCCGCCCGCTGGCACGCCCACTATGCCCGCGGCACCACCCTGGCCGAATCGTTTTTCCAATCGGTAACCGGGCCGTTTCAGTTACTTCTGGTTGGCGATCCACTCTGCTGCCCCTTTGGCAAGTTTCCTGAATTCAAGATTACAGGAATTAAAAAGGGCCAAACCGTCACTGAAGCTTTTACTCTCAAATTCGAACCGCAAGCCGGGTCACCACCGATCAAGCAATTCGACCTGTACTACGACGATGTGTTTCTTAACACCGTAACCAACACCAACGAAATCAAAGTCGCAATCGACGCCACTCCCGACGGCTACCATGAATTTCGAATCGTCGCCGTCGCCGATGCTGCGATTGCAAACAAACGATCGCAGAAGATTGGCTTCACCGTCGCGCGGAAAGGATTGTCAATCAAGCTAACTATCGAAAACCCCAAATGTCGATTGGGAGAGAACTTGAGAGGCCAAGTGACTTCGTCCGCTGGCGAGCAGGTACAGATCCTACAAAACCAACGAGTCGTCGCCAGCGTTGTCAGCGGCGAGACCTTTGAGATTCCAACGGCAAAGCTGGGCCTTGGCAACACCACGCTGCAAGCCATCACGACGTTTTCGAAAAACCAAATCAACAAGAGCGAACCGGTTTCGGTAACACTGATGTCTCAAACCGGCGAGTTCGCTGCATCGACTAAGACGCCAGCAATGATAGCGGACGGTCAACGCCCAGAAGCTCAGAACCCCGATTTGCAGCCTCCATCTTTTTTCACTTCTGACGATCAACGCCAAATTTTTCAAAGTTCGCCGATTTCAATCTCACTGCGGCCAGTTGCCAGTTCACAAGCTGATGATCGACGCGATCCACCCAGTAAAGCAGAACTCAAAAAAGCGGTCGCAAAGATTCGTGAGCTACTCAAAGACCAATACAAAAACAGCAGCCCCGACGGTCGCGCCGAGCTACTGAAATTGCTTCAGAAGACCGCCGACGAGTCCGCCGACAAACCAGTCAACCAATATGCGTTGTTATCCGAATGCGTTTACGCAGCGTCCGTGTTTAACGCAGTCGATGCGGGTTGGGCAGCCTGCGACCAACTTGATTCAAACTACGCCAACAAAGAGCTACCTCACATTGGATTCATCAAACAAATCAAAACGAAATTGGATAGCAAATCAGCAGGAACCCTCTATTCCAAGGCCATTAACCTGTCCGAACAGCTGATCGACGACGATCGTTATTCCGACGCCGGCGACTTGGCAAAATCGCTCGGCAGCGCGTTGAAGAAATCAATGCCCCAAACCAAACTCGACATTGACACTCTCTACGACCGCGCCAAGCTTCTGGCTCGCAAATACAAGCTGATTCAAGACGATCTCGAAGTTCTGGCTGACGAGCCGACCAACCAACCTGCCAACGGCAAGGTCGGCGAGTTCTATTGTTTGGAAAAAAATGACTTCGACCAAGGTTTGCCTTATCTGGCAAAGGGCCCCGAGAGCGAACTGCAGAAACTTGCCCAAGACGAGTTGTCACGAAAGAAAGCCACACCAGAACAGCGTCTACAAATCGCCGACCGCTGGTGGGAGCTGTCACAGGATAAAAAGCTAAGTGGTTACCAAGCCATTGCATTGGAACACTATCAGCAGATAGTGGATAAACTTACGGGTTTACCCAAAATCGCTGTGGAGAAGCGGATTGAAGAAGCCAATTCAAAGGATCCAAAATCGACAAATACTCTGTTTCAGTTAGCTAGTCATACGTGGCGAGTCGAATGGGAGGATGGAAAAATTTGGAAAGAAGTCCGATTGAAAAAAGACTACTTTTTTCTTCAGTCAGACTCCGGTTCAACCTATCAATGGGGTTTTAGAACAACTGCTCGTGGAATCGAAACTTGGAACACCCCGAAAACGGCTTATTTCAAAATCGAAATATCTCATGATCGTTTAATTTGCGTCCGTATAGACTCTAAAACGAACAAACATTTAGAAGGTGTTGGCTACCGCGTTCAAGAGAGAAAAACAAAGTAGGCTTCAAACTTGGTCACCTACATGCCAAGCAAAGAAAAAGATTTGACCAATTGATCGAAAGTAACAAACCACTGGCGAAAAATAGCCGCTCGGCCAAAACCATTGTTTTGT
>JALZWN010000218.1 GCA_023300235.1 Mariniblastus sp. | reverse complement strand
AAGTGACACCCGATCTTCAGTCCTTGGCCGCCTCATCCACTACGTGTTAGCTGCACCGGCCCACCCTTTCAATCAACAGACTCGTTAAGTCGTTTAGTAGCTCTCGATACCACAAAAAAAAACACCCGCCTCGGCCATTAGCCAAAGCGAGTGTCATTTTTTTGTCACCTGATCAAATTGGTTCGATCACCGAACCCTTCAGAACTAGTCCCAGTCTAGCTTGCCACCAGTTTGGTACTCAGTCACTCGAGTTTCAAAGAAGTTCTTTTCCTTGCTCAAGTCCATTGTCTCGCTCATCCAAGGGAACGGGTTCGCGCTGTTGTACTGCACAGGCAAACCAATCCGCTCAAGACGGCGGTCAGCAACATGCTGAACATAGTCGCGGAACAAATCAGCATTCAAACCCAATACACCGTTCGGCAAGCAATCGTTTGCATAAGCAATCTCAAGCTCGACCGCTTCGCGGATTCGATCGACCATCTTCTGCTGGAACTCTGGAGTCCATAGCTCTGGGTTTTCTGACTTGATGCCGTTGATCAAGTCGATACCAAAGTTCAAGTGAATTGACTCATCGCGGAGGATGTACTGGAACTGCTCGCCAATCCCCTTCATCAAGTTACGACGATGGAACGACAAGATCATCACGAAACCGGTGTAGAAGAAGAGCCCTTCCATGATCAAGTAAAACCCGATCAGGTTCTTCAAAAACGCTTGGCCGCCTTCAAACGTTTCCGTTGTGAAGTTTGGATCCATGATTTCTTTGGTCAATTCCATTTCGAACGCGTCTTTACGAGCGATCGCTGGAACTTCGTTGTACATATTGAAGACTTCGCCTTCATCCAAGCCCAAGCTCTCAACGACGTACAAGAATGTGTGCGAGTGAACGGCTTCCTCAAACGCTTGACGCAACAAGTACTGACGGCATTCCGCGTTGGTCACGTGCTTGAACACAGCCAAAACTAGGTTGTTACCGACCAAGCTTTCGGCAGTCGAAAAGAAACCTAAGTTACGCATAATCACTAAACGCTCATCCTTGGTCAGCTGATCTGACTTCCAGATTTCGATGTCTTTGTTCATCGGAACTTCAGTCGGCATCCAGTGATTGGCACAACCGTTGTCGTAGTGCTCCCAAGCCCACTTGTACTTTAGCGGCATCAATTGATTCACGTCGACTTGGTGACAGTTAATCAAACGCTTCTCGCTTGCATCAACACGCTTTTCGGCTCCTGCCAGCTCTCGTGTGTCCGTTGCCATGATTGCGATTCCTTCTTGGGGGTGGGGTGGATGAATAATATAGGCAAGCACACTCGGCCAAGTGAACTCGCGCTTAAATGTTATTACCGAATAAAAACTAGGGTAACAACTTGTGAAAATAAATAAACTCAGCGAACGAGGATCGCTCACTATATGCTTCGGTAAAGCTCGTCAAAAGCCACTAACGAAGCCAGAAAACTGGCTGACCAACATGGGACAGCCAGCATTCCGATTTGCACCACTTACAAGCAAGTGGTTCACCTGACTACTGGCAAGCTTCGCAATCTGGGTTGTCGATGCTACAAGCTTGAACTTCTGGTTGACGCTCGACAACGATGTCGCCCGAAGCACTTGAGTTCTTCATCCAGCGGGGCTGAACACCGAACTTGTTAATATCAACGGTCGACTTCTCAACTTGTGTCGCACCTAGCGAACGCAAGTAGTAAGTGGTTTTCAAACCAGCTTGCCAAGCGTACTTGTACATCTCGTCCAACTTGCGACCACTTGGCTGACCCAAGTACAAGTTCAACGACTGGCCCATGTCGATCCACTTCTGACGACGACTAGCACAGCGAATGATCCACTTCGGATCGATTTCAAATGCAGTTGCATAACGATCTTTTATGTCCTGTGGAATACCTGGTATATCGCCCAACGCACCGTCGAAGTACTTCAACTTCTCTAGCATGTCGTCATCCCACAAGTTCAGAGCCTTCAACTCGTCGATCAAACGAACGTTAACCTGAACAAATTCGCCAGACAAGTTACTCTTAACGAACAAGTGACTATAAGTCGGCTCGATCGATTGAGTCACACCGATGATCGTAGAAATCGTTGCCGTTGGAGCAATCGCCATGATGTTACTGTTACGCACACCATGCTCGGCCACCAACGCTCGGACCACGTCCCAATCCATGGACGATGACTTGTCCATTTCAACAGGTACGCCACGCTCTTCTTCCAGCATGCCCACGGTATCGATTGGCAACAAACCACGATCCCACTTCGAACCTTTGTAAGTGCTATAAGTACCACGCTCAGCAGCCAAACGAGCTGAAGCTGAAATCGCAAAGTACGAGATCGCTTCCATGCTAGTGTCAGCAAACTGAACCGCTGCTTCGCTGGCGTAACCGATTCCGCAAGCCGACAAAGCGTCTTGGAAACCCATCAAACCCATCCCGACCGGGCGGTGACGAGCATTTGCGTTCTTGGCCTCTGGAGTTGGGTAGAAGTTAATGTCGATCACGTTGTCCAACATGCGGACTGCCGTGTTGATTGTTTCCTCTAGCTTTTCAAGATCAAACTTGCCATCCGTCACGTGGTTCAACATGTTGATCGAACCAAGATTACAAACCGCAATCTCGTCGGCTGATGTGTTCAACAAAATCTCAGTACACAAGTTACTGCTGTGAACCACACCTGAGTGATCCTGAGGCGAACGGATGTTCGACGGATCCTTGAACGTAATCCACGGATGACCGGTTTCGAAAACGCGAGTCAGCATCTTACGCCACAAATCAACCGCTGGAATCGTCCGCGTCAAACGCATCTTGCCGTCAGCAGCGTCCTGCTCGTACCGCACATAACGCTCTTCAAACGCCTTGCCGTATAAATCGTGCAAGTCAGGAGTCTCATCAGGACTGAATAGCGTCCAATCCTTTTCCTCCATCACACGCTTCATGAACAAGTCAGGAATCCAGTTAGCGGTGTGCATGTCGTGAGTACGACGACGCTCGTCACCAGTGTTCTTTCGCAAGTCCAAGAACTCTTCGATGTCCATGTGCCAAGTCTCCAGGTACGAACAAACCGCACCCTTTCGCTTGCCACCCTGGTTGACTGCCACCGCGGTATCGCTGACGACTTTCAAAAATGGAATCACGCCCTGGCTTTGACCATTGGTTCCGCTAATGTGCGAATTGGTTGCTCGGATGTTCGTCCAGTCATTACCAAGACCACCCGCCCACTTAGAAAGCTTGGCATTGTCGGCGATGCCCTTGAAGATACCGTCCAAATCGTCGGCAATCGTGCTCAAGTAACAACTTGACAGCTGAGGATGCAGCGTGCCAGCGTTGAAAAGCGTCGGTGTGGCCGAAGTGAATCGAAACTGAGAAAGAATGTTGTAAAACTCGATCGCGCGATCGGTTTTGTTTTCTTCCAACAACGAAAGCCCCATCGAAACACGCATCCAGAAGTACTGGGGAGCTTCGAAGCGACGACCTTCGATGTGCAACAAGTAACGATCGTAAATCGTTTGCAAACCAAGGTATGGGAACAAAGCATCGCGGCCAGAATCAATCGCACCAGCAATCTTTTCCAAGTCGAAGTTTGCCAAGTCCGGAGAAATACGCTTGGCTTCGATACCGGTCTGGATGTAATCGGCAAAGTTATTCTTGTACAAGTCAGCAACATCGTCGCTGCCACTGGACGACTTACCCAACGACTCGCGATAGATGATGTTCAAAACCAAACGACCAGCAACCGAATCGTAGCTTGGATCGTTTTCGATTTTTGCTCGAGCGGCCAAAACCATGCTGCGAGCAATTTCTTTTGGTGTGATGCCGTTGTAGAACTGCTTTTCGACTTCCACAAACAACGACTCTGCATCGCAAGTGTCTTCAAAACCCGCACAAGCACTAGCAAGCTGCTCACGCAAACGAGCGAAATCCAGATTTTCCATCTGGCCCGCACGCTTGACCATCATCTGTGGAAACGGCTCGGCACTCTCCATTCGCTCTTCAGCGTTCAACTGGCGAATCTTGTTTTGCTCAGCACGGTACAAGATATAACGACGAGCAACCGAGAAATGCTCAGCCTTCATCAACTGACGCTCAACCGTGTCCTGAACCTGCTCGACCGATACGCCAGCGTCCGACACAGCCTTAGCCTGCACCGACTCGACGACTTCGGTAGTAATCTGATCGATCTGCTTCAACAAATCAGCATCCAACTCAGCAGCTTCATTCAAACCCTGCTCTGCACAAAACGCCTTTTGAATGGCGAGCGTGATCAATTTAGGTTCAAAAGAAACAACGCGGCCATCGCGTTTCTTGACATTCAACTCTACTTTAGTTGCCTTAAGCATCCAGCTTCACTCCTGTAAATGTGTATCCATGACTCGTCGAGCATCCGACACTCGACTTTGTCTAATATTGGCACCAGGCATTCATTGCCCTCGTCCAACCGACCCGAGCCCAAAAGGCCCAAATTGGCGGGTAGCGTAGCGATTGACTTTGACACGTCTGGTCAAACGTCAGACCGAGTTCTGAAAAAATGAGCCTCGGGCCCAGAGATGCAACGACCAAGAAAGAAAGGGCTTTCCAAAGAAAGGGCTTTCCGTGCCGTCTCATACCATATCCGTGAACCAAGACCTGACATTTCGCCAGCATCTCATGTACTACCTGTAGTGATCAACTGCTATCTTTCAAACAATCCCACACTTCCCAAGCTGAGAAAACCACGCAATCGCCCCATCTTAACATTGCCCGGAATTGGGGCCTAATTTTTTGGCTGAGTGGTTAGCTCACTTGCTTGTGGGACCCAATATATCGATCTCCAGACCCATGTCAACACAAAATGTTGTAGTTATTAGCCCAAAACCTGTATCGAATCTGCCGCAGGTTAGCATTAGGAAAACATGTATTTCTAATCGGATCTTAACACCGATCATGCGAAATCGCGTCATCCTCGGAAAAAAAGCGTGTGCTAGCAAATAGATGCAAGTACCACATATGGTATCTGGCCTATCTGGCCCTTTCACTCCAGATACCCCACTAATTAGCGGTCCATGCGACCCAACACCCCGCCAGCCAGGCCTTTGCAACAATTTCAAAACCGCTATCTAACCGCTGCCGAATTTCTTCTAAAATTCCCCCATGCTCAACTCACTCAACCAACTCCGCGATCTCGTGCAAACCAAGACGTTCGCGCGCGATCGGCGAGAGCGATTGACCGACGAAATCTACGAGCACCTTATCGCCAACTCCGAATTCATCACCAAACCGAACTTCACCTCCATCTCGCCCGCAGACCTCGGCCTATTGTTCCAGATCAACGACGAACTATTCTTTGACGGCATGGTTTCGCGATGCTGCGAACAAAAAGCCGAACGGCCGCTATCGTTTCGGTTATCCACTCGAATGACCAACGCCGGCGGCACGACCACCATGTACCGATCGGGAACCCGGCGCAAACCCAAATTCGAATACGAGATCGCGATCGCCACGACACCGCTGTTCGGCACCTTTTCAAAACAAACCGGCGCCGGCCCTAGCGTTGTTGGCGGCCTGTCATGCCGCGATCGCGTCGAAGCCTTACAGCGAATCATGGAACACGAAATGATTCACTTAATCGAGATGCTGGTCTGGGACGACTCTAACTGCCAAGCTGGCCCCTTCAAACAAATCGTCAATCGTTTTTTTGGCCACACCGAATCCAATCACCAACTACTACGGCCAAAAGATATCGCTCGACAACAACTCGGGATTGGCATCGGCGACACCGTTTCGTTCGACCACCACGGTCGCCAATTAGTCGGGACCATCAACCGCATCACCAAACGCGCGACCGTCTTGGTCGCCGATCCAAGCGGCGTAAAATACGACGACGGCAACAGCTACCAAACCTACTACGTCCCACTAGCCCGCATCCGCCGCGCAGCCTAAGGCCACCTGCCCGCCTGCACCAATGGAAGCCCCACGCGTCAGCAAGGAACCCAATGTCACCTTTCACAGAGGCAATCGCAGCAATGTGGTAGCCCGACGCGTTAGGGTTCGTTGATTTAATAGTTTTTGGCGAAGCCTAAACAATGTGGTGATGGGCTTCCAGCCTGTCATGCGCGCAGGCAGTCTGGAATTCATT
>JALZWN010000217.1 GCA_023300235.1 Mariniblastus sp. | reverse complement strand
TCGTGGCTTGGCTGGTTGGCGACACGCAGAGCTCTAGATCGTTTTCACTAAACCCTGTCACGTCCATGATGATGGGGGTGACATGGTCAGCCAGTGTCTGTGAAAGTTCGGTCGAACGATTGGTGCCAATCAAGAATTGACGGCCAGACGTCTGAAGGTTGGGCTGAGTGGTCTCTTCCGTCGTAGGCGTTTGCTGCTGAGCAGCGGGTTGTTTTTGTTGGGGGGGGAATGCGGGTAAGTCGGCTAAAAAATCCATCACCGCTGCTAGTCCCATTCGATTGTCGATTGTCGTTTGCGCAGGATTCTGAAGTCCGATGCATACGACCCGCACCAGTGACTGAGATTCATGCAGGTGGCTACAGATACTAGCGGCGATTCGAATGCCCCATTCGTAGCTGCTTTGCGAGCCACGACCTGCGTGCGTCGATGGGGAGAGGTCTAGCACAATGGTCACATCGGCGGCGGAAAGTTTTTGTCGTTCGCGAACCATTAAGCGTTGCGTGCGTACGCTTTGTGCCCAGTGGATGTTGCGGAGTCGATCACCGTTTTGGTAACAGCGGACACCGATCGATTCGCCGTCGTTGCCTGATTGGTCTCGTAGTGCTCCGGTTAGGCTGAACCGACTTGAGTCAGTGATCGGGAGCGCATTGAGTGGTGGGCAAGCTGGCCAAACAACCGCTGTGGTTGAATGGGTGACGGTCTTTGAAACATCGATCAAACCAAACGGAAAACCGTTAGTGGTTATCACCTCGCCGCTGGGCAAGCGTCCCCGACGGTTTGGGCGAAGTGGGATTCGAAACTCTGATTCGGACCACGCGGCAATGTGTTTTAACGCGAACGCGACCGGTTCGTCTTCGTGATGGCATTGTAAAAAGTCGCCTTTGACTAGCATGCCGAAAACTGGCAATGGCCAATAGTTTTTGACTCGAAATGCAACTTCTAGGTTTTGGTTTTCAGTCGTACGTTCGGCCGGTAAAACTAGCTGACAACGGATGCCCTGCATGGAAATCCAAGGCCAAACCATCCCAAGGATTAGTAAGGTCGTAAAGGCAATCGCCAGGACATATCCTTGTGGTCCAATCAAAATGCCCACCAGTAGCGAAAATGCAATCACTGCCACAACCCACCCGATTGGCTCCTTGAGCCAGTAGAAAAGCGAGTTCCATTGTGGACAAAAATCGTAGTTCGCAAAGCGCATCATCCGATGCATCAGTCGTTTTATAGATTGAACTATCATTTCGAATCGATTCGGATTGGTGGATAGATGTTTGGGCAACGCCATTGAGTCGATTCGGCCAGCACCGACGGTTACCTTCGTCGCGCAACCACCAAACTTTGGTGGGGATCGCGGCAAACGTTTGAGGCGCGCAAGGGCAGGACGCGATGCTACGCTGCTGGCCAAGCAAGTTGCCGTTGAAACGCGGCGATGCGATGGCTACTCAGCAGGGGAAGTAGGCGAGGGATAGATGTTCGAGCGACCAGCGAACTGCTGCAGAGATGTCTATAGGCGGTTACTTGCAGGGCGGTCGAAACAGGCAAAACGAGATTGCAGACCTAACGTCAAGGAACTCCAGCTAATACCCAGTGGCACTAGAATGAAGATGCGAGCAGGCTTGCATCTGATTTTCACCTTAGGCCGAAACAGGTGGCCCGCGAGCAAGGGGGACTAGGCAAGCCGAACAGATATCTGCAGGCATTTGCGTTTCTTGGAGAACCGCAAATGCAGATACTTCCACCGAATCAGCAGCAGTGATGGTCACATGGTACTGATCGAAGAATTGGCAGAGCGCGCAGTCGTGGTTAGCAGAGCTTTGGGCTGCTAAGTCGTCGGGCGAATCTGAATGCTGATGGCTGTGTGGAGCCGAGTGCGAGTGGCAGCAACAGCAACTAGAACCGCTGTGCGAATGGGTATGAAGCCCCAAGAAATCAGCGTGGTGCAGCGACGGTCCGAGGTTTACCAGCAGAGCTAGGTAAACGATGAATAACCAAATTTTGATTGGCTTGCGCGGCATTAAAAAACGGAACTGCAATAGGCTTGTTGAGTTTCGACGTAAAGAAGTATTTATATGACGTTACGATTGGTCAAGGCAAATGGTTCAGAATTTTGTTTTTAAGCGATACGTATCGCAAGCATGCGAAGTTGAACGACGTTGCTGGGGGGGCTTGATATTGCCTTTGCTCGTAGCGATTAACGCATCAGAAGTCGTTTTCAAGTATCTCTTTTGGCATTCGGCATGCCAGACGGGTGCCTTTGGAGGGGGCTCTGTCCGTCTACTGCCAACGGCCTCACTACAGTGAACGAGTCCCAAGCAAAAGGCTATCTCGCAGCCTCGAAGGGAAGCGTGGTGGTGTTCCACCTAAAGCAGATCGAGAGAACGGACCACAGAAGAGTAACGGGCCGCAGAAGAGTCGCAGATACAGCAAACAAAAACCGGCCCTCACGATGATTATTGTGACGAGCCGTTTGTTCACGTCCCTTCCTGTTAATGGCGTTTGCAGCACATTAACAGAAGGGACAGAACATTACGTGTAGGCTTCGAATGGCCTAGCAATCAAGAGTATTGCCGCTTACTTAGAAAAATCCCAGTCGCCGACAACGCGAATCGATGGATCTGGGTTGGTCAGCAAGGCGCTGTCGTCCCCTCCGGATCGACTAACCAAAACCGCCGAATCAAGATTGTCAAAGGCGAATGTTCCGCGATCACCAGAAATTTCAATCGAGCTTTCATTTACCACAAGAGACTCATCGCCAGGGGTGGCTAGAAAGAACAAGTGGTCTGTCCCATCAGACACTGACAAACTCGAGAAACTTCGGTAGTTCTTATCGAAGAAGTATCTGAAGTCTTGGCCAAAATAGAGACTGCGGAAGCTTGTGACATGAATGGATTCATCCTTGTCGGTCCCGTCGATCTCCACGTGAGTATTGGCTTTTTCATTCGAAAAGAATGCTGCTCGGGGGACATTTAAGAATCGGAATTGCTCTTGGTTGGCTGGATCGGTCGGTACGCCAACCAATGCTTCAATCGACTCTGGCGAAACGCGAAAATTCTCTCGACTCTCGTCGGCACGCAGGATCAACTGATCTGATCCTGAAGTTGAATTGAATTCAAATTCTGAAAAGCCTTGGAAACGCCGACTTGATTCTTCCGCGAAGATCTCGACTACATCGAGATTAGTTAAAATCCGCTCAACTCCAACAGAATCAAAAACAAAGGCTTGGTCAAATCCAGAATTTGATCTGGCGATTACACGATCGAAGTTGTTTACCGTTATTTCACGATTCGTTGTAGTAAGAACTGAAAACTCCGGAAACGACGTAAGAACGTCATCTCCTACGGGGCTGTCCAAGAGCATCCGGCTTTTGGGTACGCCCGCGTTAACCTCTACCATCGGAACATCGCCAAAGAAAATTCGCTGGCGAGTGTTTCGATTAAGAAGCAGCTTATCTCTGACGAGGTAGTCAGTCGTTTTAGAGCTTGTTTTGATCACGATTCGATCGTTACCTCCATTAGACTGAAGCTGAATAATGTTAGTGGTAACGCCAACGATGTTTTCGTAGGATATCGTTGTTCCGTTAAGAACGATTTGACCGGGCCGATCAAGGTCGATCTCAAACAGATCGTCTCCATCGGTTCCATGTAGTGTCAGCGATTCATTGATTGCCGTAACAGTGGCCGTAAATTCTCTCGCGACGGGATCTGCATCGGCGTTTTGTTTTTCAAGCGGGAACAAGTGATAGTTGACGACACCGTTTCCATCGGTCGTTGTCACCAAGTAGCTTCCGTGGAATCCGCGGAATTCGAATTGGCCAGCTGCATCAGAACTGCCTGCCGCTTCAGTGCTCCATTCGTCCATCAATGCGAAATACTTTTCTCCCGCGGCATTGACGGTCCAATCGAGATCAATGATCGACGCGTCCGCACCTCGCCAGTGGGTTCCTGCCCAGAAACCCCACATGACAATCCCGTCGGCTTCTGGCCGGCTGAAGGCGTATCTGTAAAAGTCTTCCAACGAAGCGGCTCTCTGAATCGGATCCGGATGGCTGGTGTCGTATTCGGTGAACCAGATTCTAGCGTCAGTTCCTTCGAACCTCTTCAGCCCGAGCTCTAAGCCTTTAGGCGACATTCGGCCATTGAAATGCGACTGGAATCCCACGCCGGCGATATCGGCACCATCATTGACCAATGAATCGTAAAGCGTTCGGTACCGATCAGCTCGCCAACCCGAAATTGTCAGGTCAAACTCGTTTAAAAATAGATCGATGTCAGCATTGAGTTCCCTGGCACGTGTGAATATCCATGAGCGAATTGACTCGCCCAGCCGATCAGCAAAGTAGCTGTGGTGTAACATCTCATTGTTAACATCCCAGCCAAAAACTCGGGAGCCGAAGCGGTTAATGGCACTACTGAGGCGTTCTTCCAGAGCCGTTTCCAATTCAGAATCGCTCAACTCGTCTAACCAAAGAGGGCGAGTTGACTCCTGTCCCCAACAAAGAGCATGGCCTTTCGTTTGAATGTTGTTTTCTTCGCAAAAATCCAACGTCTCATCTGCAAAGAAAAAATCTTCCGTGCCACGCTCACGCTCGACAACGTGCCACTGAGACTGGTACTCCTGAGTTGCCCAATCAAAGTTTGTTTTGAAAAATTCTTCATAAGTCGGGTTCGTCAAAACTTCTGGGTTGAGTGCTGACCCGAAGGCAAACGAATTAGACAGCTGAACTGCCTCCACTTCGATTCCGGTGACTGCAGTGTTGTTTCTGCGAACAAAATTAATTCGAGCATCCCGTTTTCGAATTTGCTCAATGCGTTCGTCAGCTGCCTGACGCCACTCGTTTTTCGTAATGGTGATAGAATCGATCTGAAAATCGTACGAGCCGCTATCGTCCCCCGAAGTGTCAAAGTTGAGAAACATATATTCGATGGGGCCGTGTGGATCGTAGGTGAACGCGCCCTCAAGCAACGTCCATTCATCTGGTCCAACTGCGATCTCACCAAGCCGAAGCGCTCGTTCGCCGCGATCGTCTTTTTGATACAAGATGATCCCCATGATGCCCGACTGTTCAGCAGGCAATTTTACTCTAGCTTGGATGTGGTAATCTGTGCCGGGTGCCAATTGAGTGCTGTCGAGTGACTGGGCAACGCCGTTCCAGAACATGGTCCGGCCGGTGACCTTGCAAGCAAATGGACCTTGGTTCGCGTCATCGGTTAGCTCGATAGTACTAGAGCCAAACCCAAACCAATTGTTGAGGTTCTGGTCAAATTCGCCGTTGGTAACAAGCTGCGCGGAACAGTGAGTTGAAGAGACGGAAGCTACAAAGAGGATCAGAAAATAGATGGATTTTTTGAGGTGCATATCGTTTTTTTTAAATCAAGATGTATCGCGAGGAGTATCGCTAGGGGAG
>JALZWN010000216.1 GCA_023300235.1 Mariniblastus sp. | reverse complement strand
TTAAATCAACAAACCCTCACGCCAAGGGCTACATCATGTCGCCACTATCGTGGCTAAAAAATCCAAAGTAGGCGTCTAAAGTAAGCATCTAAAGTAAGCATCTAAAGTAAGCGTCATCAGGCGATCGCCGAGGTTTCCGCACTACAAAACCGTGGCTACCGCCCAAACGGCTCAAACAAATCTTGCCCGCGGAACGACTCAGCTACGTTTTTCTCAGCTAAAATATCCGCATGCAACTAACCGGCAACGAACCAAAGAACCTTGCTTCATCCGCGTGGCTGACCATCGCCACGATCGTCGTCGCCGTGACTTTCACGATCGGCTCGTTTGCCGTCGGCCCGGTTTGGACCCGCACGCTCGGCCTAGGACTGGCGGCGTCCGGAATCGCAATCCCGTTAGGCCTCGCAATCCGCTGGGCGATTCGAACCGGCGGACGCACGGGCAAGCTGCTCACATTGGCTTGCCTTGTTTCTACGATGCTACCGATGGTAATTCACGTCAGCGGCTGGGACGCCGCCATCGGAAAACTCGGCTGGCTCACCACCGCCCGAGGTAACGTGCTCACCCCATTGCTGTCCGGATGGTGGGCTGCGGTCTGGACACACGGCGTGATCGCAGCCCCGCAAATTGGTTTGCTGCTGCACTTCTGCGAAAACAAACAACAACGCGTCTACGAAGAACAAGCATTACTCGAATCCGACCGCTGGACCACGTTCCTATCGATAAGCCTCTGGCGACTCTGGCCGCTGATGCTGGTTTCCGTGCTCTGGGTGATCGTGACTTGCTCACGAGAAATCACGGTCGTCGATTTGTATCAAGTCGAAACCTTCGCAGAACAAATTTACCTTGGCTACTCCCTAGGCAACGGCAACGGCCCCGGAGCTTGGCCCGCCGCGATCGACACAGAAATCAATGTCAACTTCTGGAAGACGACCATCTATGTAAGCGTATTGGCCATCGCCGCGGTGGTGATGTTTATTGTGCTCTCGGACTCCCGACGGCCCCACCAAAACGACATCAGTGCCACTAACGATCGTTCAACATGGATCGCTTCAACGATCGGACTATTACTGTTGTTGCTATTGGTCGCAGTTCCCACAACAAACGTTTTTATTCGGGCGAGCTTCTACGTTGAATCGGTGGACGGCCAGCTCACTCAAAACTATTCGGTCGATCAAATTTTTCGCGTCGTGCAAAAATCGCGGCTCGATTATCACTGGGAAACGATTTGGTCTATTGCGATCAGCCTGACGTCGGCCACAACCGCAATCGTCGGTTCGGTTTTGCTGGTACGCTGGACTTCCGGTTCGACGGCTGAGCGTTTGTTATTTGGCGCGATCGTCGCCTGCGGTTTAGCCTTGCCGGGCCCCGTCACCGGAAGTGTCCTGGCCCAAGCGTTTGCGATGCCGAATTGGTCTTGGTTCGACTGGCTGGTCAATTACACGATCTTCGCCCCAGTGGTTGCCACGACGATTTTCACATTCCCCCTAATCGCACTGGCGATTTGGTTTGTGTTACATCAGATACCAAAAAACGTGACCGAAGCAGCCTCGTTGGACGGTCTAAGCCACGCAGAAAGTTTCTGGCGGCTTCGCGTCGGTGGAAATTCAAAAATGATCATTGGCTGTTGGCTACTGGCCTGCGTACTATGTTTTGGCGAGCTTTCGGCTTCGCAAATCGTACGGCCCGCAGGAATGGACACCGTCGCGAGAAAAATGCTGGGAGATTTACACGCTGGCGTTAACGAACTCACCGCCGGAATTTCGATTGTAATAGCAGCGACGGCGATCGTCGTGTCTCTAGCTGGCTGGAGCGTCATTCGCATTGGAACTCGAAAATGAATTCAACCAAAACTCACCTACGAATGACTGGCTTCATGAACATTGCGCTTCCTTTGTCGCTAATTTTACTGCTTGCCAATACTTCAATCGCTCAGACCGAAACCGAAACTCCCTTCGCGGGAGATCGCCTCACGCTGGTGCGAGACGGTAAAGAGCACCACTTGGTCGGCGACATTCAGATCGAAGCCCAAGACGACAGCTTGTATTTTGTTCAAGACAACGGCCGAATTTGGTTTGTGCAACCTGACGAGATTAAAGAGCGAATCGACTCCGACATTGATGCCCCGCCGGCGAGTTTTGAAGCGATGGAGAAATCGCTTTTGGAAGAGCTCCCCGAAGGTTTCAAAATCTACAAAACCGAACACTACATCATCGCCTATCAAACCGAAAAGGCCTACGCAAAGTGGATTGCTCAGCTTTACGAGAAACGACTATACAAAGCTTTCCAAGGTTTCTGGCGAAAAAAGAAACTGCAACTGAACGATCCAAAATTCCCCTTGGTAGTGTTGGTTTTCAAAAGCAAAGCCGAATACCAACGCTACGTCGATCGTGACCTTGGCCCCGGCCAAGACATCGTGGCTTACTATAACATGCTATCCAATCGAGTTACGATGTTTGACCTGACCGCTGGCGACCGTCGGCCCGGCGAACAAATTTCCGCGCGGCGGATTGACGAGATCTTTCAAAACCCGGCTGCGATTTATATGTGCGCCACCATCATTCACGAAGGCACTCACCAACTGATGTTCAACCGCGGCGTGCAAACTCGATTTGCTGACACGCCGTTATGGATGAACGAAGGGTTGGCGATATTCTTTGAAGCACCCGACTTAAGAAACAAAAGCGGCTGGAAGGCTCCTGGCTTAGTCTTTAATCAACGACTATATCGTTTTAAAAATACGTTGCGCACTCGCCCCCAAAATTCTATCCAACGTTTGCTCACCGACGACGATCGCTTGAACAATCCCGAAACAGCTGCCGATGGCTACGCAGAAGCTTGGGCCTTCAATCACTTCCTATTCAACCGCAAGTCAAAAGATTACATCGCCTATCTCAAAGAGCACTCGGAAAAGCCGGCGTTGGCAGAGGCGGATGCGGAGCAACGTTTGGAGGAGTTCAAGAAACATTTCGGCGATGACTTCGACAAGCTTGAGAGAGCCTTTTTGCTGTATATACAGAAGCTACGTTAACGACGGCAGTTGAGTTTAACAACGAACAGCCTTCCGGATCGTGGTTTGCCTTTGCGAAAGAACGCTGTTTCACCCCATGAAAAGCGACATTTGGTTTCTAGGTAGAGCCATTTCAACAGTTTGACTAGACTGTCAGACTACTTCTCACCGTTTTTTTAGATGCAATCATGAAGCCCGGAATCTATTACAGCGAATACCTTCAGCTGGACAAAATCCTCGACGCCCAAGCGCGTGAGAGCGAAAGGGTTGGCAAACCGGCTCACGACGAGATGCTTTTCATCATCACGCATCAGTCCTACGAACTGTGGTTCAAGCAAATTATTTTTGAGCTTGAATCCATCATCAACATCTTCCAAACTCCGACGATGGAAGAGCGACGTATGGGCCGAGTGATCCATCGACTGGCGCGAATTAAATCGATCCAACGAGTCTTGGTCGAACAAATCGATGTGATCGAAACCATGACTCCGATGGACTTCATGGAATTCCGTGACCTGCTCGTTCCGGCGTCCGGATTCCAAAGCATCCAATTCAAACAAATTGAAATCTTGCTGGGCCTAAAACGCAACGACCGCATTAAGGCCGACCGCGAGTTCTTTGAGTCTCGACTTTGCCCGATGGACTTGGGATCGTTGAACGAACTGGAAACCGAATCGACATTGCTCGAGTTGACCGACGAATGGTTGCAACGCATGCCATTCCTGGACTTCGAAGAATTCGAGTTCTGGGAAGCCTATCAATCCGCGGTCGATCGCATGTTGGCTTCGGACAAAAAGATCATCGAAGGCAACTCGACGCTGACACCTCGTGAAATCGAATTCCAAATC
>JALZWN010000215.1 GCA_023300235.1 Mariniblastus sp. | reverse complement strand
TTGCCGGTTGCGTAGGTTCTCGGATTGTCAGCTGAGCCGCTGCAGCCTGTAAGCACGAGCAAGCACAATGCGGCGATGAATCTCATTGATCTAGGGGCGTCTAACAAGGTTATATACGACAGTCTGCAAGACAGCCTGCCTTCTGGTGTCAATCATAGCCGCTTTGGTAACTGTTTCCAGCTTTAGAAGCATCTATTTTGGCGGCGAACTTAGCGGCCCGGAACGGGTTTGTGCCAAAACTGAGCGACGCCGCCGCCTTCGGTCAAGCGGTAAGGCTGGAAACCAAATCGCGTATAAGCTTGGGTCGCCACCTCGTTGCCCTCCAAAACCTCTAGCGTGATCTTGCAGCAGCCAATTTCTTTGGCCGCTGCCAAAACAAACTCGAACAACTCTCGCGCCACCCCCTGCCCTCGATAATCGGCTTTGACCACGACGTCGTGCACGTTGAGCAACGGCTGAGCCTTGAACGTGGAAAAGCCCTCTAGATAATTGATCAGCCCGGCTGCTTGGCCGTCGACATACGCGATCGCACTGTGAATGTGAGGCCGCTGCTGCATCTGAGCCACTAACGTTTTTTGCACCTGATCGGTCAACGCCTCGCTACCGCCCATCTCGTCCATGGCATAGGTGTTCAGTAGTTCGACGAGCTCGGCGGCTTGATCTGGATTGCTGTAGTCGACTGGTTTGACTTCTGTTGGCATGCGAGAGTTTTCATTAAAAAAAGTAAACAAGTTTGTGGTTCCTGGTTCCGAAGGGTCGAGCGGCCTTGCTCTCGCCCGTTCGCTTACGCATCAGGGGTGCCATTGATTCGTGCCGGTGCATCATTGCAGCCGCCGACGCCTGCCGGTTAATCGTTTAGCAAACTCACGCGTGCCCCCTGAAGCTCCTATTTAAACGTAAAAACTTGCTTTCACGCAAGCACTTTTTCGCTGCGGGGCAAAATGACATTGCGGCAACACGGCATGTTGCTAACGTACTACGCGAGGATCAATTGCTTTGGAGGGGGATTCCAGTAATTGACGGCGATATCGTAATTTTTTCATCGTAATTTTTTCATCGCAATCAACTTTAGCGTTTCGACGGCAAAACTTTTGCGCCCAGTCGGAGAAAAACCATGAACCGAATCCCACATACAACGCTTGCTCTTTTGTTCGTTAGCATTTTGCTGGCCTCTCAAACGGGTTGCCGCAACCGTTGCAACCAACAGTGTGGCGGCGGCGGTTTGTTTGCCAGCAATACCACGGTGGCTCCGGCACCGACTTATAGCCTGAACATTCCTTCGGTTGCTCGCAATCAGCCTTATTACGCCCCCAACGGCGGCCCAATCAGCACGACCGCTCGCGCCCCCATCCCTGCCAACGGCACTCAACCTGCCGCAGGTTCTAACTCAACCCTGCAATGGCGGCAGCAAGGCACCGCCAATCCAGGATCAACCTTTGGATCGCAACCGGCACAACCGACCTCGGGAACTCGACTGGTCGAAACCAACACCGGCATCAACTTGAACACTGGCTCAAGCGTGCTCGTTGGCGGTTCTCAAAACCCTGTCCAACTCGCTGCACTGCCAGCGACTGGAACATCGTTTACTGATTCGCGGAACTTTGCCACCACACGAACCGACGAACGGCTTGACGCAACTCGTGTTCCCGTCACCGACGCGACTCGAGTGCGAGCCACGGCTCAAACCTACATCGGTTCGGGCCAACAGCTAGCCGTCAACCAACCACAACTTTCACAAACCTACGCTGCTCAACCTGTCTTGCGGCAGGCCCAACCCGTGTTCTCAACAAACGCGTTGGTCGCCTCCAATCAACCTTACTACGCCAACAATCCAAATCTGGCTCAGCGACAAGCGATCTACAGCGGGCAAGCTTTCATTCAACCGAACACGCCCGCGACTTATTCGGCGTCGGTGAACAACGACATCGGTTGGCGAAATCGTGAGCTTGGCTCGCAACGCTAGGCGGGGCCGATTTTGTTTTAACGGCTCAATTAATTGAGGCGTTTACCCACTAAGGATCAGGCACGAAATAAGTTCCCGATTTCAAATTGGTAAGAATCCCAACCCGATCGCGTAAGCGAGGGTTTTAACCGGACAAAATGATCCCTCGCTTCCGCATTCGGGTTAGGAAAAGCGGAACTTATTCCGGGACAGAGCCTTAGTAAGCGAGTTTGCTAGATTTAGGGCGATTGCTCACTCTAGGGCGTTTACTCACTTTAGGCACTTGCTCACTTTAGGCACTTGCTCACTTAGGCCGTCCACTTAAGCGGCTTGTTTCAAATCCAAAATCAGCGTTCGAGTTGCCAACAAGGGCTCCTTTCTGTGTCGATCAATACTGCGATCAAACGAACCTTTTCACCATCACGGCTGAGCCACTATTGGCGGCTTGTGCGGAAGGTGGAAGCTTGGGACTCGCAACTCCAACCGATCCCCGACCACGAACTACTCAAACGAAGTTTGGCGTTGCGGTACGAAGCACAAAGCGGCACGCCGCCTGATAAAATCTCCGTCGAAGCGTTTGCCCTCGTCCGCGAAGCAGCTCGCCGCAGCATCGGGATGCAACACTATCCCGTTCAACTGCTGGGCGGGTTTGCCATGTTTGATCGCTCCATCGCCGTGATGCAAACTGGCGAAGGCAAAACCCTGACCGCCACCCTGCCCTTGTACCTGGCCGCTCTCTCCGGCAAAGGCGCTCACCTTACCACCGCCAACGATTATTTGGCTTCGAGAGACGCGGACCTAATGCGTCCTGTGTTTGAAGCACTCGGCATGACCGTCGGAGTTATCGAAGCAGACACCCACAAATCCGAACGGCCTGAGCAATACAACGCCGACGTCACCTATTCGACAGCCAAGGAAATCGGCTTTGATTTTCTTCGCGACCGTTTGGCCGACCGACAAGCTAACTTCGAAAACCAAAACCTAATGCAAAATTTGGTCGGTGCAAATGGCTCGACGCCGGCCACGATCGTTCAGCGTGGTTTGAATTTTATTTTGGTCGACGAAGCAGACAGCATTTTGATCGACGAAGCGCGGACGCCGTTGATCGTCAGCAGTTTGCCCGATGAAGTCGCCCAAGCCAAAATCGAACTCTACTGCTGGTGTTCGAAGGTGGCGGACCAGTTTGACTTGGACCAACATTACACTCACGCGGAAAAGTCAAAACAGGTGGAACTCAACGCTGACGGCCGGCAACAAGTTCGCACGCTGCCCAAACCCGAACTGCTGGCTCGAACGCCTTTGCTGGACATCTACGAACAGATCGAGCAAGCGATCTTCGTGCACGAAAATTATATCCTTGGTCGGCAGTACGTCGTGCGTGAGGATGAAGTGGTGATCGTGGACGAGTTTACGGGACGTTTGGCCGAAGGACGGAAGTGGCGAGCGGGTTTGCACCAAGCGATCGAGGCGAAGGAAGGTCTTGAGGTGAGCGTGGAAACTGGCGAGTCGGCGCGGATTACGATTCAAGATTTGTTTTTAAAGTACGATCAACTGGCGGGCATGACCGGCACAGCGGCCAATAGCTCGACCGAATTGAAAACGATCTACAGTACTCGAGTTGTGGAAGTGCCCACCAACCGACCGCCCAAACGAAAGCAATGGCCGGATCGAGTGTTTGCGAACGAGCAAGACAAGTGGCAGGCGATCGTGGAGGAGGTGATTCAAGTTCGCGACGAAGGCCGCCCGGTGTTGATCGGGACTCGATCAATCGACAAATCCGAATTGCTTTCGGCGCTGCTGGAAGAACGTGGCGTTGAACATGATGTTTTGAACGCGAGAAATCTTGCGAGTGAAGCGGAGATCGTTGCGGCGGCGGGACAGCCGGGGCGAGTGGTCGTGGCGACTAATATGGCGGGGCGTGGGACGGACATTAAGGTGAGTGATTCGGCTTTGGAACAAGGCGGCTTGCATGTGATTTGCACCGAGGTCCATGATTCGGCGAGGATCGATCGGCAGTTGATCGGTCGCTGCGGCCGGCAGGGTGATCCGGGGTCGTATCGCCAGTTCGTTTCGTTGACGGATGAGATTTTGGAGAGCGGCATTGGCGAGGCGCGAGCGAAGAAGCTCCAGCAGCAGGCGGCTCATTCGACCGTTACTTCGCGGGGTTTGGCTCGGTTTGCCAGTCTGTTCAGGACGGCTCAGCGGAATATTGAAAAGCGACATTACCGCGGCCGAAAGATGTTGTTGCATCGAGAAAAGATGCGACACGAGATGCAAATTGAAATGGGGCAGGATCCGTATTTGGATACCGCGGGTGCTGGGTAGAGTGCGATCAGCTTGGATCGCTCCGCGAGTTTGGTTTGTGGCTGGCGGAACTGTGGTGATGGTGCTTCCAGTCTGACGAGCGAGCATGACAGGCTGGAAGCCCATCACCACATTTTCTTAGCTTCGCTGAACAATTATCCGCGAGTCGGCGCAAAATAAAACGCCACGGTTGGCGAGCAACAATGACGTTTGATTTTTAATGGGTCGGGCTGGACGCAATGTCCAAATCGCCTGGGCGAACCTACTCTTTTTTCGCTCCGCCGACACCGTCTTTTGAACCAGAACCTTCGGCTGGTGCTTCACCACCTTCGGCGGCTTTTGCAGCAGCTGCGGCTTCGATCTTTTTGGTGTCTAGTCGAGCACCGTAGAACAAGCCGGCGCGAAGCAGTTGGTCGAAGGTCATGGTTTGCTTAGAAACTTTGACAAACGCCTTTTTGAATTCGACTGCCATTACTTTTTCAAGCTCATACACGGCACCCTTTTCTTTTCCAACCGACTCAGGATCTTTGGCCTTGGCAGCTTCGTCAGCTTTTTGAGCCGCTTCGAACTTCGCCTCGTAGCCCTGCGGCTTGAGCTCTACATAGATCCGTTCTGCAAACGGCGTACGCAGTTTCTTGTCCGATTCAGCGTGACAGGTTTTGCAGCTAAATGACTTTAGCATGTACTCTTCTTTGAGCACGTCCACGAAAACGTCATGAGCTTGCGATGTTTGTGGAACCACGAACAAGCAAAAAGCGATGAGTCCTAAACAAAGTCGATTTACCATTTTTTATCCTAAGTTGGTGTGGGTTCGGTGGAAGATAAGTGCCACATAGTAATAAACCACATTCCCACGGGCAGGTTCCGTTTTTTCCCGCTGGCGGACACAATCTCGTTCGGCTAGGCCGCATAATCAGCCTAGCCCATCGTTTCTACAAGACGTTTCTACAAGATTGCATCCCCAAACAGCAGCAACGGCGTTTAGCTTGCGCCTTAGACCTTTTTGGCAAAAAGTGGCCCGGCGTAAATCGCCGAATCACCTAATTGCTCTTCAATTCGCAGCAATTGGTTGTATTTGGCCATTCGGTCACTTCGCGACGCCGACCCCGTTTTGATCTGGCCAGTGGACATGGCAACTGCAAGGTCAGCGATCGTTGAATCTTCGGTTTCACCGCTACGATGGCTGGCGACGCTGGTGTAACCGTTACGGTGAGCCAGCTGAATCGCGCCGATGGTTTCGGTCAACGTTCCGATTTGGTTTACCTTGATCAAAATACTGTTCGCGATTCCTTCGTCGATACCGCGTTGGAGGCGAGTGGTGTTGGTGACGAACAAATCGTCGCCGACGAGCTGAACTTTGTCACCGATTTTTTGAGTCAACAGTTTCCACGCGTCCCAATCGTCTTCGTCGAGGCCGTCTTCGATGCTGCAGATCGGATACTTGCTGGCCCAGTCGGCCAAGAAGTCGACCATCTCGCTGCCGCTTAGGTCCTTGTTGTCGATGTTGTAGGTGCCTTTTTCTTTGTTATAAAACTCGCTGGCCGCCGCGTCCAAAGCGATCTGCACTTGCTCGCCCGGCTTGTAACCGGCCTGTTCGATCGCGGTCATGATCAAGTCGAGAGCTTCAACGTTGCTGCCGAGGTCCGGAGCAAAGCCGCCTTCGTCGCCAACCGCCGTGTTCAGGCCTTTGCTCTGCAAAACTTTCTTTAGGTTGTGGAAGATTTCGCAGCCACAGCGAAGTGCATCGCTGAACCGCTCAAAACCAAGCGGCATGACCATGAACTCTTGAATGTCGACGCTGTTGTCGGCGTGTTCGCCACCGTTGACGATGTTCATCATCGGTGCCGGCAGCAATGTCGCGCTGGCTCCGCCAAGGTATCGGTAGAGCGGTTGGTTGGTGAACACGGCGGCGGCTTTGGCGGTCGCAAGTGAAACACCTAGCAACGCGTTGGCGCCGAGGTTTGACTTGTTTTCGGTGCCATCGGCTTCGATCATGACTTGATCGATCAGCCCTTGATCGGTCGCTGACATACCGTGCAACGCTTCGGCGAGCGGGCCGTTGATGTTTTCGACGGCTTTTAATACGCCCTTGCCCATATAAACCGATTTGTCACCGTCCCGCATTTCCCATGCTTCGTGAGCACCGGTGCTGGCTCCGCTGGGGACACCTGCAGAACCAAACGATCCATCGGCGAGCGTCACGTCAACTTCGACGGTTGGGTTGCCGCGGCTGTCAAGAATTTGTCGGCCTTTGATGTCTACAATATTGTCCATGGATATGTTTCCCAGTTAGTTCGTTGGTAAATTCGGAAGGGCCACCGCATGGGTTACTTGCGGAAACGACTAGTCATTTTCTTAAATCTGTGGTTTATGGGAAGGGGCGTTGACGGTTTTATCGCAGAGCCATGGTGGCGTCGCAAGCAAAGGCAATTCGAGCATCCGCTAAGCGACTTTTCGGGGTGCTTCTTGCCCACTGAGCACTAAGAGGCGATGGCAACTGGTTTGCGAGAGCGATCGTCAGTTTAACGATTAGCCCCAAGGCGATGGCGACCAGTGAGTGTACTGCGGGCAGTCATACTCCCAAATTTGAGAGCCTGAGACCATACGGCGCTGCCACTAGATGCTTCGAAGAGCCCACAAAAAAAGGCCAGCAATGATTTGCTGGCCTTTCAAGGTTTTAAAATGTCGCGTTGTAACCGGTCGTCGGTTTACAGTCCTCCGCCGCTCATCATTGGCAGCAGCTCATCCATCATGGTGATCGCGGCTGGGCCGACGAGTACCACGAAGATACCAGGGAAGATGAACAGTACGAGCGGGAAGATCAATTGGACCGCAGTTTTGGATGCTTTCTCTTCCGCGATTTGACGTCGGCGAACACGCATGGCTTCACTTTGGATACGCAAGGCTTTACCAACGCTGGTACCAAACTTGTCGACCTGAATCATGACGGATGCGAGTGTTTTCAAGTCATCAACGCCGTTTCGTTCGCCAAGTTCTGTCAGTACGGCTTCACGAGTCGAACCGTATTGTAGTTGTTGGTTACAGGTTTGAAATTCGTGAGCCACGACGGGGTGGGTGTCAACCATTTCATCAGCAACACGACGGAGGGCTTGGTCCATACCGAGACCGGCTTCGACACAAACGACCATTAGGTCAAGTGAGTCAGGCAGTCCTAGGAAAAGCTTCTGCTTGCGGCCGCGAGCGACGAGCAGCAAAGTGAAGTGAGGAACGTAAGAAGCCAGTGCTGCGAAAGCGACCGCGTACAGAACGGGCCATAGCGAGAGTCCAGAAGAAAAAAGACCAACGCCGCCGCCGATGACGAAACCGACAACCGCACAGATCAATCGCATGCTGGCCATTAATTTTGGAGCGTCGTCGCTTCGCCAACCAGCTTCGTCAAGAAGCTGACGTTGCGAGTTGATTTCTTTTTCCGATTTTGGCTTAAGGGCCTCGGAAAGTTTCGGATTGAAATCGGTTAGTCGATCCGCAATCGTTTTCTTAGGACCAGTATCTTCGGCCTGTACACGACCGCTGAGGCGATCCAACCGAGACTCGGTGCGAGTGTTCGATCCAAGAAGAGAATCGGCGAGCAGGTAGACACCGGTAACGATGGCACCAAAGATACCGATCATTAATAGCCAGTTGTTACCGCTGGCTTCTGCAATTAAAAAAAGATTCGTCATTCGTCTATACCTTAATGTCAATAATTTTCTTGATTGCATAAGCTCCGATGAACTGCATCACGATCGCACCGGCGAGCATCATTTGTCCAACGGGGTGTTCGAATAGTGCCATCACATATCCGTAGTTCAGCTTCAACATCACGAGGAATAGCACTGGCGGTAGGCCAAGTAGCACGATTCCGGACATCCGGCCTTCACCAGTGAGTGCCTGAATTTGTCCTTTGATTTGGTATCGTTCGCGAGTCAGGTGAGAGATTTTCTCGAGGATTTCCGCGAGGTCACCACCGGTCTGTCGCTGCAGGATCACAGCGGTTGCAAAGAATTGCAAGTCAAGGTTCGGAACGCGTTCGGTCATGTCACGCAGCGTGTCGGTGATCGAAACGCCGAGGTTCTGTTGTTCGAATGCGTAGTGGAATTCTGGTCCCAGAGGCTCTGCAACTTGCGTGCCCACCAACTGGATCGCAGACGGCAAACTTTGTCCGGCTCGTAGTGCTTGGCCCATCAAGTCCATCGCCGCAGGTAGCTGGCGACCGAATTGATCCATGCGTTTGTTCCGTTTC
Organism: Mariniblastus sp.; assembly: GCA_023300235.1. GTDB lineage: Bacteria > Planctomycetota > Planctomycetia > Pirellulales > Pirellulaceae > Mariniblastus. The sequence goes on along the minus strand of JALZWN010000215.1, from coordinate 9,831 downwards.
CAGCGAACGTATAACAGGGGCAACGGAAGAACTATCAAACCAGCAAGAATCGACAGCAGTCTAAATTTTGCTGGCAAAGCAAAAGCACAACCGGCTGCGGTCACGAGGCCCAACCCAAACGTCATTGCGATCAATTTTTCGATCGTGATGTCGGTGCCTGATTGCTCAAGCATTTTGGAGATCGGGAACAACTGGTTGAGCGCGTTAGTCCAACCATCTTCTTCGCCCAACTTGCCTTTTAGCAAGTCAATTGTCGATTCGGTTGTTTTTTTGGATGAGCCGCGTCCTGAGTTCCGGGTCAATGAAGTTAGTCGGTCTTCGACACCTTCATTGCCTTGCTGCAGCATGGTCAGCACAGCGAATAGCATTCCGCCAGCGCTGACGACGACTGCAAATAAAACGAAGTAAAAAAGCATGGGTAGGGTTCTCGTGTTTGTGTCTTGGGGAAACGATTGAGGCTTAACGTTTGAGTGATAAGCCTTAATCAGCACCACTCACAAAATGTCGTTGGTAGACCAGCGACGTTAAAAGTTAGTCTTCCATCATCACGCGTTCGCGGAAGATGCTTGATGGCAATTTAATGCCCATCGATTCAAGTTTGTCCATGCACTTTGGTCGAACGCCAGTACAGATGAACTTTCCGGTGGCTCGACCATTTTCGTCGACGCCAGTTTTATCGAATTTGAAGATGTCTTGCATTACGATGGTGTCATTTTCCATCCCGCAGACTTCAGTGATTCGTGTGACTTTACGCGGACCACCTTGCAGGCGGTTAGCTTGGATAATCAAGTCAACGGCACTTGAGATCTGAGTACGCATCGCTTTGATTGGCAGGTCAAAGCCGGCCATCATGATCATGGTTTCCATACGAGCGATGCAGTCACGCGGGGTGTTCGCGTGAGTGGTGGTCAACGAACCTTCGTGACCAGTGTTCATCGCTTGCAACATGTCCAACGTTTCTGGGCCACGACACTCACCAATGATGATTCGTTCAGGACGCATACGCAGGCAGTTTTTAACTAGGTCGGTCGCCGAAACGGCACCTTTGCCTTCGATGTTTGGCGGGCGAGTTTCCAAGCGGACCACGTGATCCTGCTGAAGCTGAATTTCCGCCGCGTCTTCAATCGTAATGATACGGTCTTCGTTGCTGATGAAGCTAGAAAGCGTGTTCAGAAGAGTAGTTTTACCTGAACCAGTACCACCTGAAATAACAATATTCAAACGAGCCTTCATCGCTCCTTCGAGCAACATCACCATTTCAGGGGTGAAGGCTTTGAAGTTCAACAGGTCTTCCAGCTTGAGCGGGTTTGAACCAAAACGACGAATTGACATCGCGGCGCCGTCGAGTGCCAAAGGCGGAATGATCGCGTTAACACGAGAACCGTCGGTCAAACGAGCATCGACCATCGGGCAAGTTTCGTCGACACGACGGCCGACTTTAGAAACAATCCGGTCAATGATCTGAAGCAAGTGGTTGTTGTCTCGGAATTCGATCTTTGACTTTTCCATCTTACCACCGCGTTCGCAGTAGATGTTCTTTGGGCCGTTGATCAAAATATCGCTGATGGTCGGGTCTTTGAGCAAGAACTCAAGTGGGCCCAGACCAAGCGTCTCGTCCATGATCTCTTCGACCAAGCGATCACGCTCGGTACGGTTCATCAGGTTTTCTTCGAGATCGCAAAGTTGTTCGATGACTCCGCGAATTTCTCGCTTAAGGACATCGCCTTCCAAGTTGCCAACTTTGCTAAGGTCAAGTTTGCCAATCAGCTTCTGGTGGATGCGCTGTTTGACGATTTCGAAGTCTGTTCCTCTACTGGCAGTGCTCATCTAAATGCTCCTGAACGATCGTTTGCCGACCGCTGTTTTCAACGCGTCGAGTGTTTTGAATAAGGGGAGTCTGGAGACTTTCCGCTCCAGTGTGTTGCGTAAACACAACATCGAAACATACAACACGGTTTATCCAAGAAGAAAAAACTATAAGGAGAATCAGACTTATGTTCCCGCCAAAGGATGCTTAGTCGGCACGACGCTTAAAATCAGAAAATTCGCCGAAGAGCTAAAGTAAGCAGGGCGTCCAGCTTGCGGGTTGGACCGAATATATTGCATGGGATGTGCCCGGACCGGTCGGTGGCAGGATCAATTTCATGGGGATCGATTTAAATCCGGAAGCCGTTCGAAGTGCATTACCACGTTTCGCGTTTGTTTCGCGTTTGCATAGACGATTGCTTGGGCGACAGATAAGCGGCGATTTGCTGACCAGCCTCTTTCGGCCTTCCTTTGCCCTACTTTTGCCCTACCCCGCCCGAACTAAATTGCCAAAGGTGGCCCCTGGGCGGTTCGGGGTGAATCCGTTTAACAAATCAGAGTTTTACAAATCTGAAAGACGCTATAAATATTAGCTCGACGTGTTAGCGAGGATTTGCACAGGTACCTCGCTGACTAGCTTTTTGCATCGATCGATTGACTGCTGGACCAAAAAATCAACCGCCAATGAACCCTAATTCTCGGCGATAAGCCAATCGCGTTCATTCTCGGCGCTAGGCTGTCCGGAATGTTACTGCTCTGACTAACCCCATCGATAGCAATGACGTAAAAATAGCAATGACTTAAAAACGTCGATGCCAAATCATATCAAGCGTCGGGCGACCAGGGCCCGCAGGCTCAACAACTGATTCGACCAGCTGATTCACCAACTGAGCGCCCTGACAGGCTACGCAGACCGAAAACTTTCCTCGATCGACAAGAAGTCGCTGAAGGTTGCAGTGCAAAACAGATCCTAAATTGCCTTTAGGACTTGGAAAAAACCTGCCTTAACCCGAGGCACTGGCCGATAAAAGCAAGGAACCACGGTTTGACTACCGGCCGTTTAAAACCTAACATAAAGGTATGAAACGGTCGTAGATCATGGGATTTCGGGAACTTTTTAGGTTTTCAACTCCGCAACAGCGGACGTGTCAACCAGCCCGAAAATCACTGTTCTAATTCAGGGATGGTCAGCTTCGGCTTATCGAAACGCCACTTAACGCTGGTGATTCGCGTCGAAAGGGCTTCCGATTAGGCAAACCGGGAGATTTGGGGGATATTTATATGGCGAGTTTTTTAACGCCAAATAGAATGTTCCTGATGGTCTTAGGACCGTTTTTGTTGAGGGCAAGGTAGGTATGGCGGCTCCGGAACGCACATACCTTCGAAATATTTTCGGTTTGGAGTCTGTTATGTCCAAGTGCACTACCGAAGTGGCGCTTCGAGGAATTCTTACGTTTGTTGCAGTGATCGCGTTTCAAGCCGTCACTGTCGCCCAGTCTCAATCTCGACTGGCCACGTTTGACCACGCTGGTGAAACTTATTTTGCGATGAGCGTTCAAGCTCAGCCAAATGAATTGTCACGAGCAAGTGATGTTGTCATCTGTGTTGATACCTCGGCGAGTCAAAACGGCGCGTATAAACGAGATTCAATCGAAACCGTCAAGCAAATTTTGCGGAACCTTAGTGCTGATGATCGTGTCAAGATCATGGCCGTCGACATCGATCCCGTCGCTTTGACGCAGGATTTTGTAGCGGCAAACGCTGCCGGCGTTGATTCGGCAATGACGACGCTGAATAAACGAGTGCCACTGGGTACGACAGACCTTAAAGCGATGCTGAATCAGGTCGCGACTCTGTTTCCGGCACAATCACAAAGAAACAAAAACGTAATTTACGTTGGCGATGGAATCAGCAGCGATCACCTGTTGAAGACACCGGCGCTTAAGACCGTTGTCGACAAGCTAGTCAAAAACCAAGTTTCTATTTCTAGTTTCGCGATCGGCCCCGAGACCGACGTCGAACTGATGGCGGTTTTGGCCAACCACACCGGCGGAAACGTTTTAGTTGACACTGACTCTGAGAATACCGTCGTTGAAGCGTCTGCCGCATTGGCAAAGACCGTTCACGGTTCCGTCTTTTGGCCAACCAGTGTTAAAGCTGGGAAGTCAGTAGTTGAAATGTACCCGACTACTTTCCCACCGTTGCGGTCTGACCGCGATTCTGTGGTGCTAGGAGCGATCTCTGACTCGACTGCTACAAACTTTGTACTTGACGGAAGCGTCGATAACAAAAAACAAACCATCAACTTGCAAGCTACCCCAGAGGCGTCAAATAAAGAGTTTGCGTTTTTGGCTGGAATGGTTCGCGAAGCTCGTAACGACAACGGATTACGTCTTCCGACGATCGGTTCAGCTGGACTGCGTGAATTTGCTGCCGTTCGAAAAATGAAGTCCGAGCGTCTCAGCGATTTGGCGGCTCAAGCACTGACTTCTGGCGACTTAACGGCTGCCGAGCGACTTGGGCAGGGAGCACTTGTTAACAGCACTAACCCTGAAGTTACTCGTGCCGTTTTGAGCGCGATGGCTCAACCAAAGTACCGTGTTCAAGCCAAAGCGAAACCAAAGTACCCCGTTCAGGACAGCCCTTTCGATACACCGGGGGAAATCCAAGTCGATGACTCATCACCGTTTGATACAGAGTCACCATTTGGAGCTTCACCGGTTCTCGAGCAACCTGATGTCCAAGAAATCCCCGCTGTCGTTGCACCGATGGAAGGTTCAAGTACGAAGCCGATGGAAGGCTCTGGCACGAAGCCGATGGCGATGGAAGGTTCTGATACAAAGCCGATGGCAGCCGATGGATCGAGCACGCGGCAAGACGGCATCTTTTTGGAAGGCGATAGCGAATCCAGCGAAATCAGTCGTTTGCTACGCGATCGCAATTCACGCGACCGAGACACCGTTGCTGGCATCGAAGACCTGCAACGAGTTACCAACGAAAAGTACCAAACGGTCACTCGTTATGAGATTCAGCGTGCCAATGATGAACTCGGCAACACCCCCGATCTAGCCATTGATCGTTTGAAAGCAACGTTGCGTTCGGTTCGTTTAGCTCCTGATCTTTACGACAGCGTTCGGTCGGAATTGACCGCCCGTTTGGAGTCAAGCCTTCAGTCGGCTCGTCGTCAGAAGTTTGACTTTGACGAGCGAGTTGCTCGAAAGCAGCAGAGCACAGCGATTGCGATTGAGCTCGCCGAAAACATTCGTCGACGCGAGCGAGCAGAGGATCGATTGGTCGCTCTGATCAATCGTTTCGACAATTTGCTTGAAGAAGAAGCCTACGACGAAGCAGTTTCGGTGACGGACGAAGCCTTCAACCTGGCTCCAAACCGGCCATCGGTGACGGCCGCTGCAACTTACGCTCGTATCGCTCGTAGTTACGACCAAGAAGTGAAATTACAACGCCGCAAGCAAGAAGCCTTCATCACTTCGATGTTTGACGCCTCGCTTGCTTCAGTGCCTTACCCAGGTAACACGTTGATGATTTTCCCGGATGCCGATACTTGGCGTGAAAAGCAATTGCGACGTAAAAAGTGGAGTGATTTCCGTTTGGCTGGTAGCGATGCGGAAGAAAAAATCCTAAACGCGTTGGACTTGCCTGCTGAATTTGACTTCCAAGACGACGAATGGACGGTCGTCCAAGAGCAACTGCAAAGCGAATACGACATCAATATCGTATTGACCACATCTGCTTCGGATGATTCGTTGCCCGCAGACGAGCCCTTCAGCAGCAATCTTTCTGGCATCAGCCTGAAGAATGCGTTGCGAATTTTACTCGGGGAAAAAAATGCGACCTTCGTTGTCAAAAACGAAGCCTTGCAAATCATCTCCCTTGACGAAGCCAACGATGAAAAATGGTTTGCCACCAACGTGTACAACGTTGCAGACCTTGTTGCTCCTCGACAAAACCGTAACCCAGGTGGCCTAAGCGGTGGCCAAGGTGGCGGTGGCCGTGGCCAAGGTGGCGGCCAAGGTGGCGGCCAAGGTGGCTTCGGCGGTGGCGGCTTCGGCGGCGGCGGTGGACAGTTTTGCATCCAAAACACTGCGGTTGAAGTTAACATTCCACAAGCTCCCAGCTCTTCCAAGCGTCAACCGGAACCAGTCAATTTGTCTGGTGAGGGCAAGCCCGTTGTCGCGTGGAAAGTCCTGTTCTCAAAAGAATTCGTGGCTCCAGCCGATGTACGTGCGACCGTTCGTAAGCTGATGAAAGACGAGCAACCGAAAGAGGTTGTTGAGTTGATCATGGCGGCGATCGACAACGGTCAGCTGCAAGGCTGGATGTACGAAGCTTTGGTTTTGGCAATGCAAGTTGCCGGCGAGCCACAGAATCAAATCGAGCGTGCACTCATGTCTAGTGTTGACCTGTCTGGTCAACCGGATGAGGTTTTGATTGCAGCCAACTACATGGTTAACAATGGCATGGAAACCCGTGCTTTAAAATTGTTGCAATCGTTCGCTCTCGCCAATCCAGTTCGTTTTGAGCCTTACGTATTGGGGCTCAAAACAGCCAAGCGAATCGGTGATCTTGAAGCAAAAATGTGGGCAACGGTCGGCATCTTTGGTCAAGAATGGCCGGAGCACCAAGAGATCGTAGAAGATGCCAAGTACGTTGCCAAAGGGATCCAAAAAACTCTCGCTTCCCAAGGCAAGACTGAGCAACTAAAAGAATACAATCAGCAAATCGCTGCCGCTCAAGAACGCGATTGCTTGATCCGCGTTCGCTGGACCGGTGATGCTGATTTGGATCTATTGGTCTTCGAACCCGGCGGCACTATCTGCTCGCGTTTGGAAAAAAGAACCTCTTCAGGCGGCATCATGCTTGGCGATCGTTACTCGCCTGACAAAAGTCACAACGGGGAAATCGTAGAGACCTACGTTTTGCCAAAGGGCTTCGCAGGAAACTACCAGCTTGTAATCAATCGCGTTTGGGGAGACGTTACTGCCGGAAAAGCAACCGTTTCGATTGTTAACCATTTCAAGTCGTCAAGCCAACGAAGTCTGACTCGACAAGTGAAGCTGGACAAAACAGGTGCGATTGTGCACTTCGCTTTGGATCGCGGGCGTCGAACGGAAAACTTGGCCGACCATGAAATCAAAAACTATGTTCAGGAGCAATTGGAAACCAATCGCAACATGTTGATGGCACAGCTCAACAAGAACCGTTCTTCTGCTGCCGCAAGCGAGTTCATTGGCGGACGGATCGAAGTCGACGCTCAAGACCTCGATGACCTGATTAACAACAACCGGCGAAATGTCGGTTACGCTCCAGAGATCGAAGAGTTCCTGGAGGGTGCCAGCCTGACGGCAACTGCATCGACCGCGGACAGACTGTACGTTTTGGTTGCACCTTCGCCAGATTTCACTCAAATCTCAGAAGTTTCAACCTTCAACATTCTTGGTGACGCCGATACGGCCACGGGAGATGCCGCCGATGACGCTGGCAATTAAAACTAACCGTTTCAGTAGCAGTCTCTAACAAACCCAAAGGCACCTCGGTAATCCAAGGTGCCTTTTTTCGTGAAATCTTCTAGGGCTACTGTGGCTCGAACAGGTATTCCAAGCGGTTTATTCTAGGTTGGGTGCCATGCTTGTGGCTTTGCGGGCAAAGGTTGAAAAAGGGCTTTCTCGAATTAGTCATTCTTCAGTCCTGCTCTGATCACGTAAACATTGCTCCCTCACTTGGTAAAGTTACCCAGGAACCAAATAGCTGCTTATTCCGCCCCACAATAACCCCAGCTGGCCCTTTTTTCGTTGGATCTTCTGGCGATCCAGTGGCATGGTTTCCTACCACCTAAGCGATGCTAAAAAGCGAGTCCGCTTCTGAAGCTAAAAAGCGAGTCCGCTTCTGAAAATAAACGCGTCCTCGACGTCCAGCGGGTTATTGGGGCTCGAGCGGTAGACGATTTCTCGCTCAAAAACATACCCCACTTCCAAGAAGCCCGTGACTCTTCGCGGCCCCATCCATTCAAACCCCAAATAGGATCGGACATCGTTGATGTCTGCTTGATCTGAACTGCCATCAAGGCGATCGATCGCCCAGCTGCCACCGCCATACTCGGCCCCTACATAGCTCCAGACTTCGAAATCGCCGAGATTCGGAAGACGGTGGGCTAGTTTGGTCCGGGGGAAGTAGAGGTCCCAGCGGATGTTTGGGTTTGGTGACATGAAGACACCGAAGGCCGGCAGGAGCTTGCGATCCACGCGGTCAAGATACTCAACGCCCAGTTTTCCGATCGTGTATTCATTAATCCGGCTCCAGCCTAATAGCTTTCCGGTTAAGCGAATGCCATCGGAGCTGGTGTTGTCAAAGTCGCTGTAGAAACCGACCGTTAAGTTGTTTTCCAAGCCAGCATTTTTGGCGGGGTTAGTTGTGTGATCAAACGAAAGGTAAATGCTGTTCAACCGCGACGGCAGATCGAAGCCCGGGTCGACGTTTGAGTCAGGCCCGTCGATCCAATGAAAAATGTAGCCGGGGCTAATTCGCAGTGGCTGAGTCGAACCAAGAAAGTTGGGTAGCGTCAACGTCGTGGCAAGTTCGAGATCGTTCATATTCAACTGGTTGTCACTGTTGCCAACGATCCATGTTTGCCGAGCTCTTGGTCGCTCAAGCACGCGAGGCAAAAAGTTGTTTTGGAAGCTCGACCAAATTTGCTTAGGCCAAGTCCAGTCAACCGACGGCAGCCAGTTACTGCCAGTGCCCTCATAGGGCCAGCGGTTGGGAGCAATGGGTTGGAATGGCTGTTGTGACAATGGTTGCGGGCTGAACGACGGTGGCTGAAAGCCGGGAACTCCAAAGCCGCGGAAGGTTGATGGGTTCACCGGCACGTTCCCGGGATTGGGAAACGGATTGGTGACGCGTGGAAACACTGGAAAGTTAGGACTCGGACCGATGTTCGGAGGCGTGATTTGCCCGATGTTCGGAGCCGCGAGCACTGGAGGGAACTGCACCGCGCCAGGGGAAAACCCATCGAACCGAGGAAGGACGGGCTGAGCAAATCCCGGCTGAGCAAATCCCGGTTGGCCGATGCCCGATTGAATTTGCGGCAAATTAAGCTGCGGAAACCCTCCTGGCAGCACGCCCGAAGGGAGCGAGGGAAAGTTTTGGGGAAGAGCGGGCAGCGAATTCGGAGGAATTGGCAAGCCAGAAGTTGGCTGACTGCTTCCAAAGAAATCTTGTAGTTGAACGCGTTGGCCATGAGAAACCGCTGGCACAAACGCTAGCGCAAACAAACAGCTCAACATGAAGCTGCCGCTTAATTTACGCAAAAACACGTGGTAATTTGATTTTTCGCTAAACAATGAATCGCCGTTGGTCGATAACCGGATTTCTTTTGGTCGTAGTTAGCAAGGTGAGGATTCGCGGTCAAGACGTCCATGTTGCTGTCAGCAAAAGAGAAGAGCCTCCGGATTGGTAAATTGGGCCCGTTAGTACATCGCCACCCAACTCTCTCTCTAGCTCTTGATCTACTCCGACGCACAGACAGACTCCCAGCAGACACCGGCGTTATCTAAGTGACGCCGTTAGACGATGACGATGACGATGGCGGAACCGGGGCCCGCACAAGTAAGCGATCCGCCGTTCATCGCTATGCTTAGGATTACTCACGAAATAACTTCCGATTTGTAAGCTCGGGTTCACTAAAGTTTCTTACCACGGATGTACACAGATGAGCACGGATTGACTGCCGGTGTATCCGTGGTTCAAAAAAACAGGCCAAACATGGAACCTGTTTCGTGACTGCCCCTTCGTAGCGGCGATTTTCAAACAGAAACGTGATATCGATCAAAACGACAGCGTTGACTTTGGAGCATCCCAATCCGCAGCGGGCAGTCGAGCAAAGACTTTGGCGTTGATGTTGCCCAACCGATGATCCCCGCGATTGAAGCCGTGGTTTCAAATTTTGCTTGGATCTACCAAGCAAGACCAGGCTAGGCATTCGGCGGGCGCATAAAAAAAGCCCGCCGA
>JALZWN010000214.1 GCA_023300235.1 Mariniblastus sp. | reverse complement strand
GCTGCTGCTTTCGAAACAATCAACGGCTCAGCCATTTGCTGGAACGCAGATGGTAGTTTTGCAGAGAGACCGCTGTTGCGACTTTCGGCAACGTCATTCTCTTTTGCGGTGTCGCCAGCAGTTTTAGCTTCGGCTGGTACTTCACTGCTGAACTGCTCAGTAGAAAACACTTCTTCATCAGAAGATTCATTGGCCGCATCAACATCTGCTGCGGTCGGCACGTCGTCGACCGGCTCATCGACGCTTGAGTCACAAGCTGCTTCAGCTTGCTCAAGTCGGTCGGCTGAATCGCGAACGCCCAAGAACCAAGTGAAGCCAGCGTTGGCAACTTCATTCTCTGGCTCAAGCACAAGTACGCGTTCGACGGCAGCGGAAGCTTCGTCAAGCGAACGGGCTGTTAAAGCGTATGTCAGCAGCACATCGACGTCGGAAACTTCGCTGACGTCCAGCGAAATCGAATCAGTGATAGGACGGAAGCCGTTTGCTAAGCTTTTTACCGCGGCGGAAAGTTCTTGGGCAGAATACATAGGGAACTGTTGGTTTGAACGTTGGTATTTGAGCGCGCAAAGGCTGCGCAAGTGGCTAACAATGCCAATTTCTCGTAAAGGAAAGCCGGCCGTTCCGGGCTTTAGAAGTTGCGACACCCTTTCAATGGAATGCCGCTAGAACTAGGCTGTCAGCCTAGTTCTTCTGATATTGATCAATGCCTTCTGACTTCCAGACTTGAAGAGTCTTTGAGTCTTTCGTTTCGATTTTGACACCGATGGCGTTTACCGGAAACTCAAACTTCTTTTGAATTTCGATCCAGTTCTTGCGCACGTTTTCTGGGATAGCCATTGAATTTACCTGTAGTTACGTTGGTTCTATAAGTTTCAACACGAACGAGAATTTGTCGTTACCTTAGGAATATATGACGTGTTAAGGCGCAGGCTACCTAATAATCAAAATTTCACTGTCCTGCCCCATGGTATTTGTCGATTAGGCTTTCTAAATCGTTAAAGGCCGCATCATCCGACCGAATAGGCCCAGCTACTGCAATCCCCAGTTGGTGTAGGCCTTCACACAACAACGTTTTGGCCACGTTTTGGATATCTTCTATCGTGACGGCATCGATCTGAGCAACAATCTGATCACTGCTTATTCGATGCCCAAAATGAAACTCCTGAGTAACAACGCTCGAAACGCGATTGGAGATCATGTCGCTGGCTAACCGGCTCTGGCTGCGAACCTGCATTTTGGACTTCCAAAGCTCTTCTTCACTTACCGGCAATCCGTCCACCAATAAGCCGACCAACTGATTCAAGGTGATCTCAATACTCGGCAGCAAACCTTCTAAAGAAGTCGTCCCACTGACGATCATCGCACCATCGTCTTGGTAGGACAGTAAATTCGATTGTACAGAATATACGAGTGCATTTCGTTCACGTAGTTGTTGATAGAGTCGCGAACTCATCCCGCCACCAAACAAATTACTCAGCACAAACATCGCATACCGTCGGGGGTCGTTGTAAGCCATCGTCGGTAAACCGATCGAAAAGCTTACTTGCGTCGTCGGCAAATAATGTGCTAGACAGCCGCCGCGAGTATCAGTCGGAGGTGCCAATGCAGTACGCTCGGGGCGTTTGCCGTCAGTTTTCTTTAGCGTCCAAAATGCATCCTGAACCTGCTCAACAATCGATTCATGATCCACAGCCCCAGCTGCCCCGACGATGATTCGATCGGGCGTGTAGTGTTGGCTAATAAAGTCAACAACGTCCTCACGACCGAGCTTCTTAACGTCGCTTTCCCTTCCTGTGACCGAACGGCTCAACGGGTGATTGGGCCACAGTAGTTCTTTGGTCAGCTGCAACGCTACGTGATCGGGCTGGTCTTTGTAACCACGGATCTCTTGGCAAATCACGTCCTTTTCGCGTTCGACTCCGCTTTCGGGATACTCGCTGGACACAAGGATGTCGCCCAACAAATCAAAACCGTAACTGACATAGTCTTCCATCACATGAGCATAAAAGCAGGTGTAATCGGGGGCCGTAAACGCTCCAAAGCAACCGCCAGCAGCGTCGATGTCTTGCGCAAGCACTTTACTGCTACGCTGCGGAGTCCCCAGGAACAGCGAGTGCTCGCACAGATGAGCCAGCCCGGATTTGTCGTCGGGCTCGTTCTGCGGCCCCGCTTCCACCAAGATCGAAATCCCAGCGCTGGAGGTGTGAGGCAAGTGTTCGGAAATAACACGAACGCCGTTGTCTAAAACGGATTCGATGGTGCTGTCGGTTGAGTTATTCAAGGGAGTCAAGCAACGAAAGGGGAGGCGGCAGGCGGAACACTGGCTGGCTTTATGCAAAAACGGTTTTTGCAGAATAATAGCAGAAAGCTGAGTAAAACATTTCACGTTGGTAGGCCATAGATATTGAGGGCTTAGCCCGAGAATATCCTACCGTTATTCCACCCAGCGGCCTGAACGATTTTCATGGGACCAGCTAGCTAACGTGGGTGGCATCCTACCAAACGACCTTAAACGTGACCACTGATCCCCGCTCTGCGCTAAAATACGGTAAAACGACAAAGTTTGTAAACTCGGAGGCATCGAGCGTCCCGTCGGACCGCTGGTCGATGCAGTCCAGAAAATAGGCAAGACTTAGCATCCCCCCTGCCCTGATGTCGGGGTTAAGTAGTGAGGTTTAACCCGTCATTTAGCCAATTCATGATATTGGTGATTTCGTGCGATTGATTGGCCGTAGTCAGGCCCACAGGGCTTGATGCCTGCTCAAGTTCTGATTGAAAGTTAAGTGGTACAGCAGTTGTAATTGCGCTTAATCTCTAACAGCGTCCATTTCCTTAGAAGGTCACTCTGGAGTATTTCAACATGAAAATTATCTCAACGAAGTTTGCATTGGCTGCTATCGCCTGCTGTGTGACTCAATTTTTGCCTCGTTTGCGGTGGCGGATATTATCCCCGTGGTTGCAAACGACGCGGCTTCATCACCTCCACGTGTCGCGGGTACTATAAGCTCGTTACTTGACGACTCGTTCAGCTACGACATTTTCGACTTTGGCTCTTTGGGCACGCCGGACCTGACTTACAGAGAGGATGCCGTGGCGGGAACTGCCAATGGATTTCACGCCAACAACACGATCCCGGTTTCTACAATTGTCTTAGATCTTGTTAGCGACTACACCGTTGTCGCATTGGATGAATTGGTGCTTGGGGACGAGACGGAGGCAATAATAACGGGCGAGCCCGCGACGATAACTACAACGTCGTACTGCTGAATAATGGTGCTAGAGTTGCAAGGATTGACGGCGAGGGAATTTTTGAAGCAGGCGAGTGAGGATCAACCCTCAACAATCGCACATCTTTCACCACCATCGCTGCTGGATCGGTAATCGATCAGGTCCAAATCGAAGGAGTTAACAATGCCTTCACTATTCAAGAGGTTCGGTTCGGATCGGTTGCTGTCGCAGTACCGGAACCGTCATCGATGTTAGCTCTGGGGCTTATTGGCCTGGTTGGGTTAGCTGGCCGCCGACGTTAGTGGCAAGGGAAAAATGCCAATGAGGAAAGACTCGGCGATTAGTTTTCACCTGCCGTGTGCTTAATACACGCGATTGGCAATTCAAAACATTAAAGCCTGCATGATCTAGATCGTGTAGTTTTTTTGTGCCAATTCATGGACAGGACCTCCGGGCGATTCGCATTCAAGTGGTACCGAGGGGGATTCAGGCAGATTGCCTGTTTCAGATCGTCCGAACTGCTGATAAGCTTTTGGTTTAAGCTGAACATGCTGTTCTGCTATTTGTTTAGAACGCACCCACCATTCAAACGCCCTCATGTCCGACTCGATCGAAATTCAATCACTGAACCACTCAGTCAACGCATCGATTACTCCTCCAGGCTCCAAGAGCCTGACTAATCGAGCGTTAATGATTGCGGCGATGACCGCTGGCAAGTCGACACTCACGGGAGCTTTAGACAGCGACGACACGATCGCGATGCTGGACTCGCTGCAACGACTAGGCGTCAAAGCCTCCCACGACCCAGCGACCGCCAGCATGACGGTCGAAGGTGTCGGCGGGGATTTCCCAAACAAAACCGCTGAACTGTTTATCGGCAATAGCGGCACGTCGATTCGTTTTTTGACCGCGATGCTAGGCTTTGCCGGAGGGGATTACAAACTCGACGGCATCGAGCGAATGCACGAGCGTCCCATCGGGCCGCTGGTCGATGCCATCCAAAAACTCGGCGGCGGTATCGCTGCCCTGTCACCTAACAACTGCCCGCCCGTTCAAATCGACGGCCAAGCAATCGTCGGCGGTGAAGTAACGCTTAGCGGCAGCCTCTCCAGCCAGTACCTGAGTGGCTTATTAATGGCCAGTCCGTTAGCTCAAGAAACCGTTACGCTGCAAATCGAAGGCCCGCTGATTTCCAAGCCTTACGTGCAGATGACCTGCGAAGTGATGAAGGCCTTCGGCGTCCAAGTCGATGCGGACGAAGAAGCCAACCGCTTTGTGATCCCTGCCGGTCAAACCTATCAAGCTACCGATTACGCGATCGAACCGGATGCTTCCGCCGCAAGTTACTTCTGGGCCGTGCCTGCGATCTTGGGCGGCAAAGCAACCATCCATGGTCTAACCGAAGATGCCTTGCAAGGCGACGTGGGCTTTGTTCGCTGTTTGGAAAAAATGGGGTGCGATGTTGAGTTCGGTAAGGATTCGATTTCCGTTTCTGGCCCAGCCAAACGCGGCATTAACATCGATATGGCGGATGTCAGTGACACCGTTCAAACCTTGTCCGCCGTCGCGCTGTTTGTCGATGGCCCGACCACGGTGACCAACGTGGCTCATAACCGAGTCAAAGAGACCGACCGGATTGGCAACCTGGCGATTGAGCTGCGAAAGTTTGGCGTGAAGGTTGACGAGCATCCTGATGGGCTGACCATCCACCCTGCCCCGTTGAACGCGGCGACGATTGAAACCTATGACGATCACCGCATGGCGATGAGCCTTTCGTTGGTGGGTTTGAAGCAGCCGGGAGTTGAGATCTTGAATCCGGGGTGTGTGTCCAAGACTTATCCGAATTTCTTCGCGGATCTGAAGTCGTTTGTGGCACAGAAGTAGTGCCAACGACGAGTGTGTCGTGGTGGGTAAGGCGAATTTTATAACCACCGATGAACACTGATAGACACGGGTGTGCGTCTGAGAATCCGTGTCTATTTGTGTTCATCCGTGGTTGATTTTCTTACCGCGAACGCTCGGATCCTTGCTGGCTAGATTTTGCATGAGCCAGTGGTGTGCTGCGGAGGGTCCGGCAGGATGAAGCTTGGACGGTCTCCGGCCAAGATAACTCAATCTTGGGTTCTACCCAGCATTTGAACGGCTCAGTGCGCTGGCCGCGGAGCGATCCAGCTTAGTTTTTTTCGACATTGGCCGATGGCTTAACACAAATGGGTGTTAGGTTATCGTGGATCGTCCCGGTTGAATTGTGGAAGCCTTTGACCTGCAACCATTTATTTGTGACGGGCGATGAACATAGAGGACCGGAAATCTAAACAACGGTCAGGCATTGTAGAGCCAAAGCAAACCCTCTCGCACGCGTTTGAGTGGCCAGACGACCAACAAGAATCTGCGGTAGGAATTGCCTCCAGCGCAGAATGGTTTCGCGGTGAATACGTTTTAAACTGGGGACTGTTCTGGTCCGCAACTTGGTTCGGAACCGCGATCGCGGGTGCTCTGTTTGGTGGGGTGTTGGGATTGTTTGGTGGTGCGTCGCAGGGCGATGCCTCTATTCCTCTAATGGCTTTGTTTTTTGGAGGCGTGTGGGCAGGTGCGGTCGGCCTGTTTGTGTTTGTGCACTTAGCGGCAATCTGCTGGGCGTTCAGGGGGCTTAGCAGGCCTCTACTAGTCTCAAGCATCGCGGGCCTTTTGACCGGCGGTATTTGCGGTATGGTGTTTTTTTCATTAGCCACTGCGCCGCTGGGCGCTGCGGGGGCTTATCTAGCGGGTGCCACGTATTTGAAATCGCCTTTAGGTCAGGAGCTTCGGACCAGCATCAAGGACATTCGGGGCCAATCATTGGGCTCGCTGAGGTTTACCATGATGGAGTTGTTGCTGCGAGTCACTGTATTGGCAGTGTTTCTCGCTGGCTGGACTGCGTGGCTAAGATCTTTCTAGCTTCCACCGCAATTTTTCGACGACGATTTTTACAAAGCAAGTCCGCGGCGTGACAAGAGAACTAGGTCCGGAGGGCCGCAGGTTTTACTCTCAATTCAATGCTGCCTTTGTGTCGCCCTTCGGGTTGATCACCTTAGGGAAGCGATTCCTGGTGGTTAGCATCACCAGTAGTTCATGTGTCGCCCGGTGGGCGGCAAGCTAGCTGACGCTCGGTTCCTTGCTAACGCATTGGGCTACCATTGATTTCGCTGGAGCTTGGGGGCCTTGTTCACTAGAAACGAGTTACGTTGCACTGGTGAAGTATTGATACAAAAGACAGGTTCTTCTGGGGTTGTTGTGGCTCGGGTAGGTATTCCAAGCGTTTTATCATTGGCCGGGTGCCATGCAACGCCGGGTGTGATGCTTCATGGCTTTGAGGGCAAGGGTGTCTCCTGAGTGTTGGCATGCTTACGTGTCGGATGTGGTCGTCGGATGTGGTCGTCGGATGTGGTCGTCGGATGTGGTCTTGGGGAAATCCCGTGAGCATGTTTTTCAAGGGGCTTTCTTAAATTAGTCCTTTTCTGATCGCGTAAACATGGCCCCCTT
>JALZWN010000213.1 GCA_023300235.1 Mariniblastus sp. | reverse complement strand
CGACTCAAATCGTTGCCAAGCGGCTTTGCGAATTTCGGTTAGCCAAGCTGGTTCGTTACGAGATTCAACAAATGCCTTGAATCCGTCTGCGGTGGCGGGTTGTTGTTTTTCCACAATGGTTGTCATTGAATACTGTTACTTGAATTGGTTTCTTAGATTGTTTGAAGCTTGAGCGGGCAATGGTTAACCCGCTCAAATGCTTACACGCTGGTCGTACCGAAAATCGGTTAGCCGACCGAGCCTTCCATTTGCAGTTGAATCAAACGGTTCATTTCGACCGCGTATTCCATCGGCAGTTCTTTCACCAACGGCTCGATAAAACCGTTCACGATCATCGTGCTGGCTTCGGCTTCCGAAAGCCCACGCGACATCAAGTAGAACATTTGCTCTTCACCGATCCGCGAGACGCTGGCCTCGTGGCCGATCGAAACGTCTTGTTCGGCAATTTCGATGTACGGGTAAGTGTCGCTGCGGCTTTCAGGATCCAAAATCAAAGCGTCGCAAACTACCGAGCACTTTGAACCGACCGCACCCTCTTCGACTTTGGCCAAACCACGGTAGCTACTGCGGCCGCCGTTTTTGGAAATCGACTTACTGATGATCGTTCCGGTGGTGTTCGGAGCACTGTGAACCAACTTGGCTCCCGCGTCTTGGTGTTGGCCAGCACTTGAGAACGCGATCGAAAGGATCTCGCCACGAGCACCTGGCTCCATCATGTGAACGGCTGGGTACTTCATGGTTAGCTTGGAACCAAGGTTCCCGTCGACCCACTCCATCACGGAGTCCTGGTAAGCCATCGCTCGCTTGGTAACCAAGTTGTAAATATTGTTGGCCCAGTTTTGGATGGTGGTGTAACGGCAGCGACCGTCCTTTTTAACCATGACTTCAACGACCGCACTGTGCAGTGATTCGCTGGTGTACATCGGGGCGGTGCAGCCTTCGACGTAGTGAATCTGAGCACCTTCGTCGACGATGATTAGAGTCCGCTCGAACTGGCCCATGTTTTCCGCGTTGATGCGGAAGTAAGCCTGTAGTGGGAATTCGATCTTCACACCGGGTGGCACGTAGATGAATGATCCACCGGACCAAACCGCACTGTTGAGTGCAGCGAACTTGTTGTCTTCTGGCGGAATGATTTTACCGAAGTACTCACGGAGCAATTCTGGATGCTCGCGGACGGCAGTGTCGGTGTCAGTGAAGATCACGCCTTGGTCGGCGAGGTCCTTTTCCAGTGATCCGTAGATCACTTCGGATTCGAACTGAGCTTTAACGCCGGACAAGTACTTTCGTTCGGCTTCTGGAATACCAAGCTTTTCGAAGGTTTCTTTGATCTCCTCGGGGACATCATCCCAAGACTTACCTTGCTCGGTTGTCGGCTTGAGGTAGTAGAAGATGTCTTGGAAATCGAGATCGATATCGCCGCCCCACTCAGGCATTGGCTTTTCGTTGAAGATCTTCAAGCTTTTCAGGCGGAACTCAAGCATCCACTCAGGCTCGTTTTTGATAGAAGAAATCTGTCGTACGATTTCCTCGTCGATTCCTTTACGAGCCTTAAAGACCGCGTTCGACTCGGTTTTGAAGTCGTACTTATTGATCTCTGTTTTACGCAGTTCTTGTGATTCGTCGAATTGTTCTGGATCAGGCGACATGATTTTTTCTTTCAAAGGAAAGGTCAATGCGTTGGGTTTATAAAACTGTCAAACCCGCTTTGACATGGGTGAGTCCAACCAAAGTTTATCGACTGGATTCGTTTCGTTCATCAAGCTAACAGTGGAGTGTTAGCCACTTAAACTACAACTTCGTGATACGGTAACTTCGTTAAACGGCAACTTCGTTAAACGGCAACTTCGTTTTCGTCATTGATTTGTGCTGCGTCTGGGTTTTCTTTACGAATGCGATCGTAACCCTGATCGTGAAGCTCTTGCGCCAATTCTTTGCCGCCAGTTTCCACGATGCGGCCGCCCAAAATCACGTGCGTGTAGTTCGGTGGATTGTGTTCGAGCAATTTGTCGTGGTGAGTAATAATCAACAGGCCCATTTTGTTGTGGCCGATTTCGTTGATCGATTGACTGGCAAGGCGAACAGCGTCAGCGTCCAAACCTGAATCGGTTTCGTCCAAGATCGCAAACTTAGGCTGAAGCATCGCCAGTTGCAGGATTTCGGCTCGCTTCATTTCACCGCCGGAGAAACCGTCGTTGACGTAGCGACGAGCAAACTCGCTGTCCATTTGCAGCTGAGCCATTTTTTCTTTGATCTCTTTGCGGAACTCACGCATCGGGATCAGGTCTTCGCCTTCTTTACGATCTGGGTTGCGAACGTTGGTGCTGCTGTGACGCAGGAAGTCCGCCATCTTGACGCCCGGGATGGCGACAGGACGCTGGAACGCCAAGAACAATCCCGCGCGGGCTCGTTCGTTAGGTTCCATCTCAAGAATGTTTTCACCGTTGAGCAAGATCTCGCCTTGGGTGGTTTCGTAAGACGGGTGGCCCATGATGGCCAAGCCGAGTGTACTTTTGCCCGAACCGTTAGGGCCCATCAACGCGTGGGTTTCGCCACGAGTGATCTTCAGGTTAACACCGCGAAGAATTTCTTTGCCGCCGATAGAGACGTGAAGGTTTTTGATTTCTAGAACGTCAGACATATTTTGTTGGGTTTTGCAAAATGGTGAAATTGGGCAATGGTAAAATTGGGCGACGGTTTGAGTCAACATCTGTTGCCACTCAACCACCGTTCTTTGTTGGCGACCTAGCCGGCCTTTACAGACCAACTGCCGCCCTATGTGGTTTGCCTTCGGGAGCCCAGATTTTATTTATTCCGGGGGTGACCGTAAGGTGAAATCCGTGCTGAATGGAGCGAACTGACGAAATACCATTGGCTGGCTTCGCCGCAATCACCCACTAACGTTAAATTTAAGGGGCTACAACGATCAGGTCGTGGTTTCCGCTGGATGTCGTTTCAAGCAAAAAGCAGGTATCGGAGTTCGAACCGTGGTTTGCTGATTGAAGCTGTTTGATTTCACCAAACTAGATTCTAACGGCCAAACCTGCCTACCGCCTTAATTTATCAGTAACGCATGGATGCGGACCGGGAAATGATTGACTCAGCGAGTAATTCGCTTTAAAAAACCGTTGCCCCGTTAACTCGGCAACCGACAAACTGACCGGTTCTTTAAGAACACGTAAATTTAGATATTCCTAGGAAAGCAAACCGATATGCTCACTGCCAATATTTCCGCGACCGCTTCGCCGGATCTACCTGATCGCTCGGCTAAATCAAAAGTAGTTTGGCGATCGAGTCTGCTGCCCAAACTGCTAGTTGCGTTGATGTTGCTGACCGCGACACTTTGGCAAGCCTCCGGAACGACGCTGGCACAGGAGCCAGCTGCTGCCGGCGAAACGGCAGCTTTGGAAACGAACATCGCTGGCGATAGTGAAGCAGCAAACAAAGTTGCGACTGACACGGCCGCTGCAACTGCCCCCTCCGATGAGGCTGAACTAACCTTAGACAAAAAAATCGACAAGTGGTTTGGCGATTCAACAGGGTGGTTCGTCGAAGCAATTTTCTACGGCATCCCGGTGATGCCGGGAGTTGCCGTCCCTTGGGTTTTGTTCCCGCTTGTTTTTGGTGCGATCTTTTTCACAATCGTCTTTGGCTTCCCAAACCTTAGGTACTTTTTTACGGCAATTAATATCGTTCGCGGCAAATACGACGCACTTGAAGACGGCGGAAGCGTATCGGTCTCCGATCAAGTTTCCGCGGTCGACGGCGACAACCCGGACACGATTCGCGTCGAAGGCCACGCCGGCGAGGTCTCTCACTTTCAAGCGTTGACAGCTGCACTTTCGGGGACGGTTGGGCTCGGCAACATCGCTGGCGTCGCGGTCGCACTTTCGATCGGTGGACCGGGCGCAACGTTCTGGATGATCGTCTGTGGCTTGCTGGGCATGTCCACAAAGTTTGCCGAGTGCACACTGGGGGTCACCTATCGAGAGATCGATTCGAAGGGCACCGTCTATGGTGGTCCGATGTATTACCTAAGCAAAGGCCTGCAAGAAAAAGGCGTAGGTATTCTTGGAAAGATTCTCGCGATTCTGTTTGCCATCATGTGCATCGGCGGATCGTTTGGTGGTGGAAATATGGTACAAGCCAACCAAGCATTCAAACTGTTCTCGAATCAAACAGGAATCGGAGCGGGCTACGGCTGGCTGTTTGGTTTGGTGATGGCGATACTCGTTGGCATCGTGATCATCGGTGGTATCAAAAGCATTGCCAAAGTGACCGACAAAATTGTGCCTCTGATGGTCGGCATCTACGTGGTCGCAGCGATCTCCATTTTAGTGATCAAAGCAGACTTAATCCCACAAGCGGTCTCTACGATAATCGACGGAGCGTTTAATACTCCGACAGCGATTGCCGGTGGTATCGTCGGCGTTATCGTTCAAGGATTCAAACGAGCCGCGTTCTCCAACGAAGCCGGAATCGGTTCGGCTTCAATCGCTCACTCGGCCGTTAAAACCAAACACCCTGCCAGCGAAGGCCTAGTTGCTTTGCTAGAGCCATTCATCGATACGGTCGTGGTCTGCACAATGACTGCCTTGGTGATCGTGATCAGCAACCTTGATGGCTCGGTGATGAGCTATGGTACGGACGTTGGCGACAGCACAAAGGCGGTCGTCGCGACCTCAGGTGCGTTCGCAGCCACAATCCCTTGGTTCCCGTGGGTCATGATGGTGGCCGTGACTCTGTTCGCGTTCAGCACGATGATTTCCTGGTCGTACTACGGCTACCAAGCTTGGTCGTATTTGTTTGGACGCAGCAAAGCACTTGAGTACGTTTACAAAGCGATCTTTTGCGTGTTCGTGGTGATTGGATCAGCGGCAAGCCTAGAAAATGTTTTAAATTTTAGCGACGCGATGATCTTTGCGATGCTCGTGCCAAACATGATCGGCTTGTTTTTCTTGTTCCCAAAGGTCAAAGAAGAACTGAGCAAGTACCTGGCGGCGATTAAAGCTTCTAAGTAGAAACCTGTTTGACAATCAAAAAACGAAAAAACTCGCAGGTTGCCTAAGCGGCCTGCGAGTTTTATTTTGTAAATACTTCCGCCAACAACCAACACTGCTTGACTAGCGGTCGGAGTAAACCCGTGTGGATTCTTCCTTAGAAACCGTCGTCGAGCGACCGTCAGTGTCCATCTTCAACACCACGCGGTGATCGCCCGCGGCCTGGCCTTGCCCGGATACAACGAAGCTCAACCTCGCCCCCGGCTTGAGACTCTCGATCGGAGAGAACACGACTTGCTGGCCGCGAATCTGGTTGGCCAACGGGCCGTCGACTGTGGTCGGCTTAAGACCGTTCGGGAAACTAACCTGCAGCTTCACGTTCGTCGCAACCTTTGTACCCTGGTTGACCACTTGAACACGGTAGCTGGTCTCGCTGCCGATTTCGATCGGGTCCAACACGTCGTCGATATCAATAAAGACATCCACCAAGTGCTCGACCGTCAACGCATGGTCAGTCGTATCACGCATGTTCAAGTCGGCATTGGCTTCAAACTTGATCGGCTGAGCCCCAACCGCAATCGGCTCGGTCATCACTTCAACACTCGCATCGACGCCGTTTTGAAGTTCCGCAAGTTCCCACACGACCGCATGCGAGTTGCGGTTGTAGGTGCCTTTATTGTTGGACTGCACGTATCGCAAACCGCTTGGCAGCCGAGCGATCAAGTTGACATTAGTCGCCCGGGCGGTTCCCCGATTGGCAACCGAGAACGTGTGCTTAGCTTTGCGGCCCAAGAAACGAACCCCTGGCCCTTCGGATTTTGTTTTAAGACTCGGTGCAACCACTTCTAAGTTCAATTTGTGTTGCGACTTCAAACCGCCGCTACCGGTGGCATAGATCACGTTTTGCATCTTGCCGGCTTTTTGTGCTTTGAGCGCCAAACGAACGCTGCGTGATTGATTCGGCATCAGCGTGCCGACTTCGTATTCGATCTCGTTGTATCCCTCGCGAAATTTCAAATACTCTGGCACGTCCTCCTGAATCAAAACATCTCTGGCCGGACCGTCACCTTTGTTGGTCACGATTACGTCAAACAAAACATCGCCGCCCACCAAAACTTGAGGCTTGGTGCGATGAGTGATCTCGAGCACCGGCTGGGTGACGCGAGTTCGCATCGACGATCGCGCCGCGAAGGTGTATTGAGCAACGCTGCCGATTTCTCCGGGCTTGGTTGGCTTGAGCTTCACGTTGATTCTTTTTTCGACGCCGGGGCTGAGCGTGCCGATGTCCCAGTTAAGTTGACGACTGCTTGTTCCAGTTGGCTTTGGATCCGCACTAATGAAGTCGGTCCCCTCGGGGATTTGGTCAAACACTTGAACGTCATCCACCGCGACTCGGCCTACATTTCGCAGCACGATCTGAAAGTCCGCCGGTTCGCCGACTTGGATTTCCTTGGGCGATAGCTTTTCAATACTTAGCGAAGGAGCTTGAACGCCGTCAAATCGACGGTCGCCGGGCACGTCTCGCGTCACTGCAGCGACGCGAGCGACTGGCCCGCGTTGCTGAGTCGGCAACGATCCGAAACTGCTCTTAGCGGGCGATTGAGTCGCACGAGGCGTCGGGCGAGTGGCAATCGGTGGCCGAGCGACGGTGGAAGCGGACGTTAAACGGCTTATGCTGGAAACCGTCGCTGTTGGAATCGCCCGCTGATTCGTTCGCGGCGGAGTCGATGCTCGAAGATTCGTCGGAAAACGACTCGACGATTGACTGCTCGATGTCGGGGCAGGAACGGCTTTGGGCAACGCCGCGAAAGGACCCTTCGCAGACGCAGCTGCCGGTCTGGCTGCAGGCTGACCAAAACGACTGGTAGGCTTGACCGCCGGAGCGCCGAAGTTGCGATTGGCAAAATTCCGAGCTGAATCGGTGGTACCGCCAAAAGCCCCCCTGGCTTGGCCAGTCAAATTGCTCAGCGAGCGGTTGACCGAATCAACCGCGCCAGCGGCTTTGCCTTGCGCGATCTCAGGAGCTTTGGCAAGGTTGCCGAGCAGTTGCTTTGCTTCTGCGCCGGATTTCCGAACAAGTGATTGGGCGCCGGATGCAGTTTGTTGTAGCGCCGCAGGAGGCCCGAAGCGATTGCCAACAATCGGTTGAGCCGGAGCTTTTTTGAGCTCGCCAAAACCGCCTTGGCTGCCAATGATCGGCTTACCTGGAGCCGCTGCAAATCGCGTCGGTGGCTGGGGCATCTTCGATCGTACAACCGGTGGTGGTGGGCTGGATTTGAAAGATGTTGCTTTGGGTGCGGGGGGGGATTGGCCAAATCGATTGACCGCCGGTGGCGTGGCAGAACTTTTGGCCAAGCTGGTGCTTGGCTTTGGAAACTTGCTCGCACTGGATGGCGGTGTTGCAAATTTGTTGGCGGCGTTTTTGCCTGCCGTAACGACTTCGCTGTACTTGCCACCAGTGATACCGTTGATGGTTGCCTTGGCGTCATTCTTCAGGCCAGTTATCGCAGTTGCCGTTTTATCGACCGCAGCGTTGTCACGATCATGGCCAGCATGAGAACCGCGAGTGCGAGACATCGAATAGATGACTGCAAAGGTCCCCAGAATAAGAAACAATGCAACGGCGATAAATCGACCAAGCTTCGCGCCAATGAAACCAGATGAGCTGGCGGATTCGACAATGTCGCTGATTTCGAGTTCGTCGACGATGTCGTCTGTATTTTGAGCCATGATTGTTCTCGAGAACAAGTATTCGCAGGGGGAAGCGAAAAACCATGGACGTGCAAACCGCTTGAACTGAGTCACTTACGATAAGTGTGTTCGCAGCGGAGATCGATTTGAGTGTGGCATCCATGCCGTTTCGCCAGTTAATTAGCTACGCGGCTTGAGTTTCCGCGCAGTGCTGGTCCGGCATCTTGATAACAGATTGGCGAAATTCGCCCAATAGAGATCACTCGCTAGCGAGAAATATAGTGCCGACGCCCGAGGGCTCCCGAAACAATTAGGCCAGCCACTACCCCCCCGAAGCAGCGCAAAAAAAAGAGCGGCTGTCGATTCAGCCGCCCCATAGCATCTGGCCAAGGGCCATTTATTCCAACCGTCGATTTATTCCAACCGTCGGTTAGACCTAGACGGCCGAGTAAGCTTCTTTGATGCGACCAAGTGCTTCCTTGGTGTTTTCAAGGCTATTGAATGCGCTCAAGCGGAAGTAACCTTCCCCAGCGGCACCGAATCCGCTGCCGGGCGTGCCGACAATGTGCGATTTACCGAGCAATTGATCAAAGAAATCCCAGCTAGTCATGTCGCCAGGTGTCTTGATCCAAACGTACGGAGCGTGCTCGCCTCCATAGACTTCGAACCCGACTTCGCTCAAACCTTCGCGTAGCAGTCGAGCGTTGTTCATGTAGAACGCGATCAGTTCGTTGACTTGCGCACGACCTTCGGACGAGTAAACCGCTTCGGCTCCTCGTTGAACCGGGTAGGACACGCCATTGAACTTCGTGCAGTGGCGACGGTTCCAAAGCGCGTGCACCGATTGCAGTTGGCCGTCGGAGGTTTTGCCCATCAACGTTTTTGGAATCACGGTGAAGCCACAACGGATACCAGTAAAGCCAGCGGTCTTGCTGAAGCTGCGCAGTTCGATCGCGACCTCACGTGCACCTTCGATTTCGAAGATCGACCGAGGAACATTTGGATCGGAGATGAATGCTTCGTAAGCGGCATCGTAGAAGATGATCGAATTGTTTTCTTTGGCGTAGGCCACCCACTTCTCAAGCGTCTCGCGAGTCGCGACGGTTCCCGTTGGGTTGTTCGGGTAGCACAAGTAGATCAAGTCTACTTTTTCGGTTGGCAACGCAGGCTCGAAATTTGATTCGGCGGTGACCGGCATGTAAACCAGTTTGCCATAGCGACCATTTTCGTCGGCAGCGCCGGTGTGACCCGCCATGACATTGGTGTCCACGTAAACAGGATAGACCGGGTCCAAAACAGCAATCGTGTTGTCGGCACCAAAGACGTCCAGCAAGTTACCGGAATCGCACTTAGATCCATCGGAAACAAAAATCTCATCCGCCGCAACGTCGATGCCACGATCCTGGAAATCGTGCTTGGCAATCGCGTCTCGCAAAAACGAATAACCTTGCTCAGGACCGTAGCCACGGAAGGTTTCCTTCACCGCCATCTCATCCACCGCGCTGTGCATCGCTTTAATGATGGCAGGGCAGAGCGGTTGAGTCACATCGCCGATACCCATCTTGATGACATTGGCCTGCGGGTTGGCTTCGATGTAGGCGTTTACCCGCCGACCGATCTCTGGAAACAAATAGCCCGCTTGAAGTTTCAGATAGTTGTCGTTGATTTGTGCCATCAGATTTGTCTCGTCAGTCTTAATAGTGAGTTTGGGTATCGATTTGGGTCGATATCATCACAAAATTATCAGCGAAATACAAGTCACCAGCGTATTATGAATTCCATGCATCAACATGGGCGTCAGCAAACTGTTTCGCCATTCACGGACCAGCGAAAAGCAGATCGCCAAGGTCATCAAAACAGGAATTGCCGCGATCCCTTGCGGGTGAATTGCCGCAAAAATGAAACCGTTCAAAACCGCCGAAAACCCAATACTGGCCCAGCGAGCCCACCCTTGCGACCAATCTCGCAAGTGCCGATACAACACCCCTCGGAACATGGTTTCCTCGACCACCGGAGCGGCAATGCAAGCGGTCACGAACACCATCAAAATCATCAACCAGTTCCCATTGGCGATGTACTCTTGAATCGGGTGCCCCGGGCCAGTCTGACGCGCAAACTCGTGTAGCTCGGTAAACTCTCCTACGATGGCACTGAAGACCGCGATCGCGATAATGCCTGGGATCAGACACGGCAAGGTCGCCAAATACGACACGCCAGCGAACCCGGTATCACCTACCGGCCGATCGATCGTCCAACCGATGTCGTAACGAAGCTGGCGAAAGCTTACTCCGCGAAGCAGCGGATAAGCCAAACACGAAAGCGAGCCAAAGAAGATTACCGGTTGAATCATCATCCCGGCCTGGTCAGACAATTCCAAAAACCCCAGCAGAATCGAACTGCCAAAAAAGCCAACCAGCCAAATGGCAAACGTCTGAATGTAGACATTGTGATTGGTCGGGCTCTGAAAAAAGTACGACACCAACTTGCCTTGATAGATCATGACCGGAAAACCAACACAAAACCCCAAACCAACCACTCCGGCCAGCATGCCCAAGATCGAGAACAAAGCCATCCCAGCCACCGAGGTTGCAACGCCGCCGATCAATTCGTCACGCGATTCTTGTTGATCGGTGCCTTCGGGCAATAAAAAAAGCTCGCCGGGGAATCCGAGTCGTTCTTTGATCAACTCTTTTGATTCTTCCGAAACACCCGAATCCAAAAAGTTACCCGATTCGTACTCGGCCAGCAGTTCGCCCATCGCGTCCCGCAACTCATGCTGATCTTTGGTTAACTCGAAACGCTCTTCTTCGGCGACGGAGCCTTGTTGTTCTTCTTTCTGAAGTTGTTCTACTCGTTCGTCCAGCGATTCGAGATACTCGCGAGCACTTTCGGGGCCTTCGATTTCGTTTTTAAGCGAAGCGTAAACCAACCGCTGTTCGTAGCACCCTGCATCGGCTTCTTCTGGCAAAACAGGTCCGGGAACATCCCCTTCGGGGACTGGCAAAATCTTACCGAGGTTCCCTTGGCCGATAACGAGCTTGGATTGAATCTCGGCCTGCATCAAATCCGCTTCGGTCGCATCGCCGCCAATTTCGGCTGCTTGGTTGAATTGCTGCAACGCCACCAACAGCACAAGGCTCGTCACCGCCAAAGCAATCGCCAACCACGCGACGATCCCGCCGACCGAAAGCCGCTGCGGGTTTGGCGTCATGTAATCCCGGTCAACAAGCTCAACCACGGGGGGCTCTTGTTCGGGTGGCAAGAACGGATTTTGGTTCGACACAATCTCAGCTTGAGGTTCGTTTGGCGGAATGGAAGACACGTTCTAATTTCACTCGAAACAAAAAAAGGACCTAGGCCGCTTCGCAACCGTTGCGAAGCCTGACCCATAAAGCGATAGATCGACAGCCGCTAGATCAAAAATATAGCATTCAAACGGAGAAAGAGAGAAGTAAAGAAAATATAGATTTAAAGGAAAGTCAGCCGCCCCGTTAGCAAGGCCCCGTCTGTTGCATTTTGGCATCACCCACGACCATTTTTGCATCACCCGCGACCACATCATATAAAGGGGACAATTCGCTGGATTGTGCTGTGCCACCCGAGGAAGCATGATGGTAAACCTGCAGGGCTCCTAACGAAGACGCGCTGCCTAGACGCTCCACTCATTCGAAGCTGACACACGTTTTCGCAAATGGATTTGCACGTTCCCTTGCAGACCTTTCACAGTTGATCATCATGACCGCTCGCAAGAAAACCAATCCTTAAACAAAATCATCTGTTGTCCGCAAACGCCGTCAATCGTGAAAGCAAGCGACAGTGTTGGATTTCGAAATGCTTGAGCGGAGAGAATTGCTGGCAGCGATCACGGTCAGCAACACGACTGACATTCTTAGCCCAACAGCGAACACGACTTCCACTGCGGCTTTGATCGCCAACGACGGTGGCGATGGAATCTCGCTGCGAGAGGCAATCGCGGCTACGAACAATACGGTGGGGGAAGACACGGCAACGTTTGACGGCAGTGTTTTCACCGGCGGTGACAACAGCCTGATCCGGTTGACTCAAGGTGAGTTGTCGATCAATGATGAGTCTGATTATCGATGGCGCGTCGGTAGGTGGTGTGTTACTCACGGGTGACACAGCTGGCAATGACATCACACTTCCAGACACTGCGATCACGGACGAATATGCCGGTAGGCAGCTACTTTACACCGAAGGTACGCTGCTATTTCTTGACAACCACCGAGTTCTCAATTTTCCTAGCTCGGGTAGCTTAACCTTGAAAGGCTTGACAATCACCGGCGGTAATTTTAGCCAGTCTGCCAGTGGCGGAGGAATTAGCAGCAGATCGCGATGAACAATCCGCAAGGCGACAGCTAGGTCACGACATTTGTGACGCTTCCTTTGCATCAATGGATTAAACCCAACGTCAGGGCAGGCGAGCACAAGGCGGCGGAATCTTCGTGGCCTACAGCTAAGCTTTCGCTTGAACATACCCCACCACCGCGTCGCACAACTGCGATAATTCGTCGGATGCAATCGTAAACGCCGGGGCGAGATAAACCGTATCGCGAATCGGACGCAACCAAACGCCGCGTTGCACAAAATACTCCGTCGCCGCGGCAACGTCGACTTCTTCTTTCATTCGCACCGCGCCGATTGCACCTAGACAACGCACTTGATCGACATGATCGTTTTCTGCCAGCGGTGCTAAACGTTGTTCCATCTGTTGCTCGATCGAACGCACTTGCTCCAATCGCGGTTGGCTTTCAAACAAATCCACCGAAGCGTTCGCGGCCGCACAGGCAATCGGATTGCCCATGTACGTCGGCCCATGCATCAACGCCGCTTCCCATCGATCGGCATGAAACGGCTCATACACTTTGGCACTGGCAATCGTTGCCGCCAACCCAACACTGCACCCGGTCAAGCCTTTGCCGACACATAAAATGTCCGGTTGAATCTGAGCCTGCTGGTATGCGAACATCGTTCCCGTTCGGCCGAATCCTGTCGCCACTTCGTCAACGATCAATAGCACGTCATGGCGATCGCAAACCCGACGAATCCGAGCCAACGAATCCGGCGAGTGAAATCTCATTCCTGTGGCCATCTGCGCCAACGGTTCAATAATCGCCGCGGCCAAACAATCTTTTTGCGAAGCGATGAACCGATCGAACTCTGCTTCGGTTTCGTCACTATCGGGAATCGACTGCGGAAACTGCTCTAGCAAAAATCCGCGGAAGTTGGAGTGCATACTATCGACCGGATCACACAGGCTCATCGCTCCCGAAGTATCACCGTGATAAGCATCTCGAAAACTTACGAACTTATGCCGAGCCGTTTTGCCGGTTGCAGATTGATTGGCCCAATGTTGCATCGCCATTTTCATGGCAACTTCAACCGCGACCGAACCTGAGTCCGAAAGGAACACTTTATTCCCATCGCCCGGCAAGTACTTTGCCAGTCGCTCGGCCAGCTGAAGTGCCGGTTGGTGGACGATCCCACCAAGCATCACGTGAGGCAGGACTGCGGCTTGCTGCTGAATGGCTTCGACAATCGCAGGATGACGGTACCCATGGCAAGCCGTCCACCACGACGCGATTCCATCGACTAGCTGGCGTCCATCGTTAAGCGTCAACAACGAACCTTCCGAACTGACCACTTCAAGTGGCTTGCTGGCGGTTTTCATCTGGCTGTAGGGCATCCAAAGATTCATGAAGGTGTTTCTACGAGTAAACTTCTAAAGGGTTTCACAATGCAATCATAGCCACATGATTCTGGTTAGTAATCCAAACAAAGCAACCAGCTTTACGACCTGCTTATCAACAAACGAACGAACGAACGAATTCTAGCCGCCAAGAAATCCTTAGCGAATCCCACTAACATCCCGATGGTGAAAGGCCAGAGAGATCTGGTGTTCGCCGCTGCCACAGTACGGACTGGCAGGGGCAAATCTGTTTTTGAATCGGGGTGTTCTGGTAGTCCGATACGTTAGCGAGTAACCGGTGGAAATCA
The DNA here is from genome assembly GCA_023300235.1 of Mariniblastus sp. Lineage (GTDB taxonomy): Bacteria > Planctomycetota > Planctomycetia > Pirellulales > Pirellulaceae > Mariniblastus. Next base: position 805 of record JALZWN010000213.1, on the reverse strand, counting down.
TCGCTAACACGTTGGGCTACCATTGATAGCGACATTCTAAGTTGCAAAACTAATTCCCTCTGTACCAATTCACTCACCGGTGCTCGATCGGCCGTTCCTCGACATCAAGAAATTTCAAATCACCTTGCTCGAAAGATTTGCAGCGGCCGCGGAATCCCAGCCTTCTAGCCTCATCGGCGCTGAAGAGCCACAAAAAAAGCCGAGCGTTTTGGGACGCTCGGCTTTCTGTTTTCAATCAACGATCAAACGCTTATTCAGCCACCGGGGCAGCCTGCACATTGTATCGATCGTCCTTTGGTTCTTCTTCGGTTTCTGGAGCCAGCTTCGCACGCTGTTCAGCTCGTTGAGCAGCCACAGACACGACTTGCACCGCAACCTTGACGTGGCTTGGATGGAAGTATCGTTCAAACGAACCGTCCATTCGCTCAACTCGGTTCTTAACCAAAAGCTCATCCCAAGAAAGTTTATTCTCGACGTTCCATGCTGCTGCTTGAGCGACTGGCTGAGCGATTTCGTCGTTGGCCAACATGCGAACGACTTCAAAAACTTCTGAATTCACCGTTAGGTTTTCAAGAGGCTGAACGACGTATTCGATGTAGTTTTTAGGATCCGGTTTACCTTCTTCTAGGCAAACTGTTTTCACGGAGATCTTACCGGACTTGCCAGCTGGCACGTTGAATACGCCACCACCGCCGCCGCCACCGAAATTACCGCCGCCGCCGCCGCCACCGAAGTTACCGCCACCACCGCCGCCGCCGAAGCCGCCGCCGATGCCTTGCTGGCCTCCGCCGCCACCGAAACCGCC
>JALZWN010000212.1 GCA_023300235.1 Mariniblastus sp. | reverse complement strand
TTTGTGAAATTGATTAGTTTGTAAAGCAGATTCACTCTGGCTTCGCCAAAACCACATCGTACGGGTAAGCATGTTAGCAGTCTTAAGACGCTCTCACTCTCAAAGCCGTGAAGCATCTCGCTCACTCACCTGATAAAGCACTTTTAATACTTGGGCCGGCTACGAAATTACCGGAAGAACCTCGGAGTGTGGAAGCAAGGCGCCGCAACCGATTCGTGTTGTTAATGTTGTGAAGCAACCGCCAACTTGCCGCTCTCAGATAGTCAGTTCATGGTCATCCAAGTCGGTTTGTCGAGGTTGCTGGGTTGGCTTGATTGGATTGCATGCTACCTAGCTGTTTGTACTGGTTATGTCGATTTTGGTGGTGGTTGCGGACGCATGAGTTGTCTGGTCTTTCATGCAGGTGAATAGTCGTCTGAGTGATAGCATTTGAGAGGGCGTACGGCCCGCAAAGTCGACTTCGACTACCTATTACAATTCTTATAGGCGGCACCTACTGCATATTTGGATCTGATCCGAACATGTAGGGTAAGCCGAACACCACTTACCGCACTAACGCTGGTTTGATCGAAGTGAGCAAACGAGTAGCCGTGTTGTCCTTCCTGTGGGGCCCGCACCGGCTTCGAACTAGGCTAGCTTCAATGGAGTTAGCTTATGAGATACTCTTATCCTTTTTTTTTCTCTGCCCTCCAAAACACCATGCGAAAAACGTTTAACTCGCCCAAGTTTCTGCTGACCGTCATTGGTGTCTGGGTTGTCCCGGCGAGCTTGCTGCAAGCTCAGTCCGCCACTCGGCCCGCGTCAGATTTTCCATCGCAAACAGCATATCAGGATGATGCTCGAAGTCAGTTTAGCGTATCGAATGTGTTTCGCGAAATGACTGCACCGACTGTAGCTGGTGTGCCAGAAGTAAACCAAGCGGAGCCGCTATGGTGGGATCAGCATGTCGCATCGGCTCAGCGTGACGAGTTGCCGCACCTTGGCATGGACCTTCATAGCTTGATGTACCTTGCTTTGAAATACAGCAATCAAATCCGCATTGCCGCTGAAGATCCACTAATTCGCCAAACGGCCATTCGCGAAGCTGATGCCAATTTTGATTGGACACGCTACGTAAACACTTCGTGGAATGATACTAGCGAACCCGTTAGCAACGAGTTGATTGCTGGTGCCGCCGCAACTCGATTCGAGGATCATATTTTCCAAGCCGCCGCGGGTGTTCGCCGAACCACGCGTAGTGGTGGGCAACTCGATATTTCGCAGCGGTTCGGATTTCAGGACAACAACTCTGAATTTTTCATCCCAGGCGACCAAGCAACGGGGCAGATAACGTTGGCGTTTTCGCAACCTTTGCTTCGAGGCCGAGGTGCTGCTTACAATCAAAGCTTAGTCGTGCTGGCTCAGATTGACAGCGAAGTCGCGATGGATGAGTTTCGGGCGGAACTACAAGATCATTTGTTGGAAGTCGCTCGTGCGTATTGGTTGTTGTACCAAGAGCGAGCGGTTTTGGCTCATCAAGTCAAACTATATCTGAAAACTCAAGAAATCGTGGCGGTCCTGAAAGAACGCCAAGGCATCGATGCTCAGCGAACTCAGTATGTCGTGGCCTCTTCCGCTTTGGCGACGCGGAAAAGTGATTTGATTCGAGCCCGGACCGCGGTGATCAATGCCGAAACAAGACTTCGTGGCTTGATCAACGCACCTGAGCTTTCGAACTCCGATCAAGTTGAATTGGTTCCAAGCGAGTTTCCCACGCTGAATTTTATTCCAGCTGATTTGCGCACTGAAATTGCTACGTCTCTGCAAAACCGTCCCGAAGTTCATGCTGCGATCAAGCAGATTCGAGCCGGTGCGACGCGGATGGGGGTTGCGGAGCATGAATTGTTACCTGCGTTGAATCTTGTGACTGAAGCTTACGCCAACGGATTGCGGGGCGATTCTGATTTCGGTCAAGCGTTCACCGACCAGTTTTCAGCGGGATCACCAAGTTACTCGATTGGCTTGAACTACGAACTGCCGGTTGGTAACCGTTTGGCGAAAGCCCGACTTTGCCGTCGTCAAGTAGAACTTCGACAGCTTGAACGTCAGTATTCTCAAGCGTTGGAAGCGATCCAAGTCGAAGTAGATATCGCGGTTCGCGAGATGTCGACTTCTTACGCGGAAGTCCGGGCTCGCCGCAGTGCTTTGAGAGCTGCGGAAGCGGAAGCTGCCACGATTGAGGCTCGCTGGCGAAACCTGATCGATGGCTCCGGTACCTCCAGCTTGAATTTGGAGTCACTGTTGGATGCGATCGAGCGAGTGGCTGCGGCCGAAGGTCGGTATGTGACTTCGTTGTTAACACTAAACTTGGCCAGCACAAACCTCCGTCGTGCCAATGGAACGTTGTTGCAATCTGAAAATGTCACGATCAACCAGCCAGCCAATGGTTGTGCAGAGCCGTTGCAGTTGGACAAACTTGGTCCATCGAACGAAGCTCCGCTTCAACCACAAGCTCAGAGTCAAGGTTCCCCAACTCCGGCGATCGACGGTTCGTTTCAGGGACAGTATGAACAGCTGGAGTACTTTGAGGATCCGCAACAAGTTCTGCCTTTCCAGAGCCAGTCTTCCCCAGTTCAGACTGGAACCAGCAAGATGACTTCATCTGCCCCTACACCCGCGCCTTCACTAGCGCAAGTAATGATGGCGCCGGAAGTTCCGTTGAGCGGGGCACCGTTGAGCGGAATTGTCGGACGTAGTGTCACGAGTGCAAGAAGGGCCAAGTCAGGCTTAAAGTCGGAGGCGCCAGTGTACACCGCAGCTAGGTCTGTCGGTCAAGATCGCACGAGCGGCAGTAACTAGCAGTCACAGCGGTAAACTGAGACATTGCTCAGTAGGCAAGTTCATGGTTCAGCTGAGCGATGATCTTTGCTGTTGATTTCTTCAACGTTGCAGCCAGTTTGAACGTGGCTGTTGCGATTTTTGTGCCTTAACTTTTTAAAGGTAGAAATTTGAACGGCTTGACTTCAACTCGAAGTGCCTCGTTGCTGGCGAATCGCCTGTCTTCGAAGGCCGGTTTTTTACGATGGGGCAATCGATCCTGGAGTTCGCCTCGACTTATTCGCGAAGTTAGACGGTCGGAGCACCGTGTGGCTTCGCTAAGCGACCGAGAGTTTCGGGCTAAAGCCGAGTCGCTTCGCTGCCAGGCGCTCGGCCGTAAGAAAGCTGATCCCAAAATGGTGGGTGAGTATTCAGGATTGGTGGCCGAGGCCATCAAACGCACGTTTGGCTTTCGAATGCACGACGTTCAAATTCGCGGCATGCTTGCCGGTTTCGGCGGCGCGATTATCGAAATGCAAACCGGCGAAGGGAAAACCGTTGTCACCGGCGCGATGGCGGCGCTGCAAGGTTTACGGGCTAAAACCATTCACGTGGCGACCACCAACGCTTACTTGGCCGCGCGTGATCGAAAGGAACTGGTGCCCGTGTTCGAGCGGCTTGGGTTGACATCTGGGATTTTACCCGAAAAAAGCAACCAGGAAGCGACTCAACTCGCCTACAAAAAGGACATCACCTACGGGCCAGGTTATCAATTTGGTTTTGACTACCTGCGAGACCAAGTCGTTTTGCGGACGAACCGCCAGACCGATCTTGGCCGAAAAACGATCGACGCGTTGCTTGGAAACAACATGCGCGATCAACTCATGCAACCGGAATTGCACGATTCGATGATCATCGATGAAGCCGATAGCGTGATGATCGATGAAGCCGTAACGCCGTTGGTCATCAGCGGCGCGGCCCGAGACACAACCGACCCAACGCCGTTCATGTTGGCTAAAAAATTGGCGGGTGATTTAGTCAAGGATGAAGATTTTACGATCGAACTTCCAGACAAAGCCATCGAAGTGAAGGAAGATGCGTCGGACCGTTGCCATGATGCGATCGCAAACGAAACCGACTTAAAGCTCGAACGGCCCTGGCGGATTTACATCTCCAATGCGATTCGAGCGATGCATGTGTTGCGACGTGATATTGATTACGTCGTTCAAGAAGGCGAAGTACAAATCGTCGACCAAAACACGGGTCGGATTTTTTCTGACCGAACATGGCAAGACGGATTGCACCAATCGGTCGAGGCAAAAGAAGGCGTCGAAATCAAATCCGCTGACCCAAGCGTCGCTAGGATTACGCGTCAGCGTTATTTGCAAATGTACGACCAGTTGGCTGGTTTGACCGGAACCGCATTGGCGGTCGCGGGAGAATTTCAATCGGTGTACAGCAGCCCCGTGGTTCAGATCCCAACCAATTTGCCCTCGCTACGACGCTTGATGCCGGCGAGGTTCTTTGGCGATTTGGAAGCCAAGTTAAAAGCCATTACGGCCGACGTCGTCGATCGAAGAAGCAGTGGGCAGCCGATCTTGGTGGGCACTCGCACCATCGCCGAGAGCATCCAAGTTGCCGATCGTTTGGCCGCAGCGGGAGTCGACGCGGTGTTGCTGAACGGCGTTCAAGATCAAGAAGAAGCCGAAATTGTGGCCGCTGCTGGAGCTGCCGGCACCGTGACGATCGCAACCAACATGGCCGGACGCGGCACGGACATCAAACTCGATGCCGACGCACTTAAAGCCGGCGGGTTGCACGTTGTGGCTTGCTCCCACAACGGTTCCACGCGGATTGACCGACAGCTGATCGGCCGCTCGGCGCGACAAGGCAATCCAGGGTCGGCTCAGTTTTTTGTGGCCCCCGAGGACGAATTGATCGCGACTCATGATCCCAAGCTGGGGCAACGAATCAAAGCTCGTGCCAAAAGCAACGGGGAAACTCGTAAAAGCTTCTCCAGTGACATCGCCGGTCTGCAATCCCAGATCGAACAAAAGCAATACATGATTCGCCAAGCCATGGTTCGACAAGATCACTGGATGGACTTGGTCCGCGCAAGTATCGAAGGATAAACAAACCACCGATTGATCTCCCCGCCTCCCTCTTCAAACTAGTTTTATTCAACCCTCATAAGCTTATCATGATTAAACCCTTAACCGCCGTTGCCGTGTTAGTGCTGCTACCGTCGCTGACGTTCGCACAGCATTCGCATACCGGACGAGTGACACGTAGTTTTACAGAGCCGATTCAGCGGAGCGTTGTGGCCAGTACCGAATCGGGTGTGATTCGGGATGCGCGTGTTCGCGAAGGCGATCGTGTGCAAGCCGGTGATGAACTGGCTGCTTTGAATCGAGACGTTTTGCTACAAGAAATACGTCTTGCGCAAGCCCGAGTTGAATCGACTGCAACGCGAGATGCGGCTAAGTCGCAAGCGCGAATGATAGGCGGGCAAAAAGAAAAACTCGAAGCCTTGATTGATGGCGGTCATGTGAATCCGTTCGAAGTCGAACAGAAAGCAAGCGAATATGAAAACGCAATCGCAGAGCTGAAAATTGCGGAAGACGAATTGCGAATGAATCAAATTGAAGTCGAACGGATTCAAGCTCAAATTCGTCAGCGGATCATCGTCAGCCCGATCGATGGAGTCGTATCTGAAATTCACAAACAACTGGGCGAGCACGTTTCTAACAACGAGCCGCAATATGCAACGGTCGTTCGAGTCGACCAGCTGAAGGTTCGTTTTTATCACGATGCAGCGACGTTGTCGCACGTTCCCGTCGGTAGTGAAATTCATGTGTTGATCGGTGATTCTCGAACTCGCACACCTGCGACAGTGATGTTTGTTTCGCCAGTGATTGATCCCGATAGCGGCACCGGCCGAATGGATGTCGTGATTGATAATCAAGATCGCAAAATCGCTAGCGGCACCGTTTGTTTCTGGGAGCAGTCGAAGCCGTCCACTAGAAAACGCACCGCCCATAATCGTGATTCTTCATCGATAGACAAGGGGCAACAACGATGAACACGCCTAATATAAACAACGCAAATAACGATTCGTCCAGCTTTGTTCGGGTCGACCGTCCTGCACCGATTCACACCAAGGTAACCCCGCGGCCGACGGATAGAACCGCCGCCGCGAGGGCCGCGTTGGCGGCAGAGCTCTTGAAGGTTACCGCTTCGGATCTGAGCGATCCAGCTGCGCGGGAGTGTTATCGAAAGTTGCTGATGGGTGCCACAGGTGGGGTCGGCGTCTGTCATTTAACCAAATCAGGTGCCCAATGGCGGTTGGTGAACGAAGGCAAAACCGGTCGAGTGCCCAAGGTTGCGGACTTGGAGTCGTTGCAAGACATTTGCGATCAAGTCTACTCGGGTAACAAAACGCAAGTCAGTACGCTGGCGTGCTTGGATTCATTGACAGGGGTTTTTGCGCCGATCACGGTGCTAGGTCAAGACGCTGAATTGTTGTTGCTGGTTGTGAAGAAAGGCAAGAACATAGCCGGCGCATTGAAAGCGGCGTTGCAGGTCGTCACCGCAATGTCACTTTGGCTTGGCCGTAAAACTGCCGCCCAAGCGAATTGGCAAGTGGCGTCATTGGCGTCGATCATTGAATTGGTCGGGAAGATCGAAACCAGCGCGACCATCAATGTGGCCGCCGAAGAAATCGTCAACGCAACGTTGCGGCGGTCGGGAGCCAGTGTCGCAGCGATCGCGTTTCGAAAGAAAGGCGATTTGAAACTTGCCTCCGTATCAGGCGTCCAAAAGGTAGACGGTAGTTCACAGATCAGTCGCGATTATTTGCAGGCTCTGACCGAGTCGTCGATTCGGGAAGAACAAGCCATTTACCCGCCGTTGGATGCCAATAACGATCATCTGCTTTTTGCTCATCAGCAAGCGCTCGCAACGCTGCAAGAACAAGCGATGCTCAGCCAGCCGTTGGTGACATCCGACGGAGACGAAGTCGGTGCCTGGTGCTTTGCGGGAACGCAACAGTCCATTCATCATCCTGGTTTGTCGCGGTTCGTGGCTGCCGCCAGTCCGCACGTCGCAGATGCGATTCAGATCCTGCGACGCGCCGAAAAATCGCGGCTGTCGCGGGTTACCACGCTGATCAAAAAGAAAACGTCGGTGTTGACTCGCTGGGTAGTTCCGTTGGGACTGATGGCTTGCGTGTTGGCAATGTGGGTTCCGGTCACGTACCGCGTCAGGTGCAATGCGTCGATCGAACCGGCGACGCGTCGATTCGCGGTCGCTCCATTTGACGGGTTGGTGCTGATGGGGTTCGCCGAACCGGGCGATCTGGTCAAACGAGGTGATGTGTTGGCTGAGATCGATGGCCGTACGATTCGCTGGGAGCTTTCGGGGGTTACCGCTGAGCGGCGGCAGTCGTTGCGGCAACGCGAGATTGAATTGACCGATCGCAATATTCCCAAAGCGTTTTTGGCTGAGTTGGAAAACGAACGGCTGACGGCCGAAGAAAGCGTTTTGAAATTCAAGCGAGAAAACTTGCTAGTCAAAAGTCCGGTCGATGGAGTTGTGTTGAGTGGTTCTTTGGAGCGATCTGAGGCGGCGTCGGTGGAAACCGGGCAAGTGTTGTTTGAGATCGGGCAGATGAACCCGATCAAAGTTCAGCTGGCCGTTCCCGCCGAAGATATCGCTCAGGTTGCCATTGGTGACCCGGTCACGATTTGGATCAACGGCCAAGAAGAGGAACCGATCAAAGCTGAGATCGCGCGGATTCAGCCTCGTTCAGAAATCCGCGACGCGCGGAATGTGTTCGTGGCAGAGATCAAAGTCGACAACGAGTCGGAGCGATTCCGGCCCGGTATGAAAGGCAGCGTGCGAATCGACGGTCGGCAACGAACGCTCGGCTGGACGTTGTTTCACAAGCCGATCAACTATTTGCGATCTCAGTTTACGTTCTTTTAAAGACCTTGATTAACTGGCCGCCCTACCCTGCTATTGCTTCTGTCAGAAAATAATTCGTCATGCTTAACGAACAAACACTCGAGTTTGGTCAAGCCAAATTGAAAGCCAAAAATGCCTTGCGGTTTACCTCGCGCAAGATCGGCGGGCGGCTGGGCTATATCGTGGAAGACGAACTGACAGGGAAGTTTTTTCAGATCGGACTGTCGCAGTATACGTTTTTGTCTCTGCTCAGCGGTCGTCGGACGGTTAACGACGCACTCGAACGGACGGCGACGTTGCTGCGGAAACACGCTTTCGATCAGCAAGAGGTCGCTAGTCTGTGTAAGTGGGCGATTGAATCGGGTTTGTTGGAAACCGAAATCGGAACAACCGGTGAAAGTCGCGAACGGGTAGCCGCCGATGCAGCCATGCAAAAGGCAACTTCGTGGCTGAATCCAATCACGCTGAAAATTCCACTGGCCAGTCCCGATGGAGTCATCACCGAAGCGAACCGTTTCTTGGGTTGGTTAGTTAGCCCATTGGGTGCGTTGCTGTGGTTGATGGTGGTTTGCTATGGTTTTGGCTTGCTGTTGATTCATAGCGATCGTTTTTTGGCCGGCGTTTCGATGTCGTTTTCGGCAAACGATTTCGTCTGGTTCGGGTTGGCTTGGGTGTTGTTGAAACTGGTCCACGAGATGGCTCATGGATTGGTTTGTAAAGCCTACGGTGGTCGCGTGAGTAGCTGCGGGATGTTGTTGTTGCTGATGATCCCGCTGCCTTACGTGGACGTGACCAGTTCTTGGGGATTTGAAAATAAATGGCATCGGATTTTGACGTCATCGGCGGGGATGGTGTGCGAGATTTTCGTCGCTGCAATTGCCAGCGTTGTGTGGGTGAATGTTGATCCGGGGCCGATTCAGTATCACGCGGGTAATCTAATTATCGCTGCGACGTTACATACGTTGATCTTCAATGCGAACCCGTTGATGCGTTTCGACGGATACTTCATTCTGTCGGATTTAGTCGGCATTCCGAATTTGTCGGGGCATGGCAAGGCGTATGTCAAAGGTGTTTTTAAGTGGCTGTACTTTGGCGCCAAGCCAAAACCGGTCGAAGAGGTCGGCCCCCGCGCGGCGGTGGTTCGGGCATACGGGTTCGGGACGATCGTTTGGTTCTTCATGATTTCGATCGGTCTTTCGTTGGCGGCTTCGGGGTTGTTGGAAGGCGTCGGGTTGATGGTGGCGCTGGCTGGTATTTTCTTATGGTTTGTGATGCCGGTGTTTCAGTTTGCGAAGTACGTGCTGCTAGGGTCCAAGTTTGAACAGCCCAATCGCAAGTGGTTTGCGGTGGCGGCGTCGATTACTTGTTTGGTGGCGGGCGCGTTTTTGTTCGGCTGCCCGAGCCCTTCGGTGGTTTCGGCGCCGGTGGTCATCGATTACAAACCCGGTGGCGTGATTCGAGCAAGAGCGGAAGGGTTTGCGAAGGCGTTGCATGTGGTTCCCGGCCAAGTTGTCGCTGAAGGGGATTTGTTGGTGACGCTGGAGAATCATGATTTGCAAGCTGAGTATGCTTCGTTGCGAGTTGATATTGAGATTTCTAAGCTGCGGATTAAGTCGCTGTTGAGCACCGGCGAAATTGCGTCGGTGCAGTTGGAAGAAGAGAGCCTGCTGGCTAATGAAAAGCGTGTGGGCGAACTAGAAAAATTATTGGCAAACTTAGAAGTGCGAGCCACTCAGGCGGGGCATGTGATCGCTTCGGATTTTGATGCCAAGCTGGGGGCTTACTTTCGGCCCGGCGATGAGTTGCTGACGATCGGTGACAAGGACTCGATTCAAGCGACTGCGTTGGTTAAACAAGAGGACATTCGTTGGGTCAATGCAGACGATAAGTTACAAGTTGAGATCTTGGTTTGGGGTGATGGCGACAAAGGCGTCGTAACGGGAACGCTTGTTCGCAGCAATCCGCGTGCTCGCGACGATTTGCCACACGATGCATTTGCGGCGTCCAATGGCGGACCGCTGGCAGTGGTGCCGCGTCAACAGGTCGAAGGTGACGATGGATCCGAAGAGGAATCGTTGATGCTGACACAGCCTCGCGTGCCAATTGAAATCGCACTGCAGCCAGAAGATCAACAACGAATCCTTGCCGGGCAGAGTGGCTTGTTGATGATCCGTGGGCGGCAGGACGTGATGGCGGGGTATCTTGTCGACCGCATGATGCGTTTCGCTCGGAAGAACAATGTCCGCACGCACGGGCTGTAATCGCCCTTTGCGTCTTTGCTGGAATTGTTCAACGAGTTTCTTACTCGTGCACCGATCGGCGCTCGTCATTTATTCCTAATCCCGCTGTGCTCTGTACGATACTCGGACAGCTTACTTTTCGTTCGGGTTATTCAAAAGCCTAGTGACAAGTTCGTCAACGAACGAAGAAGAATTGCATGCTTCAATTTTGTAATCGTCGCCGTGATCGTGTTCTCTCTCGTTGGCGGCGTTTGCAATAGCATCGTTCAACCGATTTCGCAGGAGATCAAAAATGCCCTTGTCATTTTTTTGTAGTCGCGTTCGAACGTTGCTTTGAAAAGGGAGTCTAGGTAATTGACAGCAGCATCGCCATCGTTCAATGTTTTCGAAGTCCGTTGAAAATGTGCGACCAACCAGGCCTCAAACGACGGATTGGAAATCGCAAGCTTAATGTGGTTTGCCGCAGCTAAGTCTAACGCATCATGAAAGTCTTTTTTAGTTTCCGAATTGTTTAGCCGCTCAGTCACCAGCATTCAAAGGCTTCATTTTTACGAGGTTTAATGTCGATTTCTGCTAACGAGTAAAACTCAGATGAACCCGCTTCGCTCTTCGAAGTTAGCCAGAGTTGATCGCGCCGAAGCAGCTTTGAATCAAACAACGAACTATCATGCGAAACGAATATTAATTGTGCACCGTGCTGATTGAATTCGGAACTCAAGAACAGCTCGACAATTTTTCGAGTTAGATTGGGATGTATGCTGCAATCCAATTCGTCAATGACGAGAAGATCGCCATTATCTTATGCCGTCAGAATTGGATTCGCCAAAGCAAAAAACCTTTTGGTACCATTTGATTCCGATTCCAAGTCAAATGTTACAATCCCGGTTTTTTCGTTCTTCCAAAAAATGTGTTCTGTTTTTATTTGAAGCTCGGTTGCAGAACTGGTTTCGATTAGTTTGTTTAAGCTTTCAAGGAATTGACGCACTTCATTGGGAGCACTTGGCGGAAGCTGTTCCTGTTTCCGATATTTTAAGTCCCGAAATCCCCACATCCGCGTTACGTAAAAAGTCGACTACTCGCTTGCGAAAGTCGTTGTCTTCGAATGCCCGTTGCGCTGTCGAAAACGCGAGGCCACTAGGCAGGATTGACAGGTCCAAGCAAAAAAAGTTGCTCCTGAACTATAGATAAAGGGGGGGCAATGCCGCTATGTTTAGCTCGGCACCTCGAGAGAGCACTAAACCGTTGTCGCGAGTCTTCTCTTGCAGCAACTCCTTGTCCTGTTGGTTCGCTAGAGGGCCCTTGAAATTCCATTCAGTGCTGTCGTTTTTTGGGTCGTATGTCCTCCGGAACCAGTCGATTGTTTTCTTGCAGGCTGTTTAACGGTCAACCATTCGTCGTGTACTCGTTCATGAGTCGCCGAAAATCCAGAAACATAGGTTGATTCGTCGACGAGAACAATTATCTCAAAGAGAGTGGGTTCCTTGATTGTTGTCGCTGACAATCGAAATGGCTCAATTGGAATGAAAGTATCGCCAGAGATGCTTATCGTTCCGCCGTCAAACAGGCAGACACTGGCGAAGTTACGACGCTGATAGCCCTTCACCGAAAATATCTGAACGGAACCCATTAGTATGTGCAAATTTGTTTTTTGTTGGTTGGCGTTGATCGTTGTCTC
>JALZWN010000211.1 GCA_023300235.1 Mariniblastus sp. | reverse complement strand
AAACCCAGTTAGTTAAAAACTGAGCTTTAGCGAGTAGGTGGCGAGAGTGCATCCAGCCTGTCATGCCCGCAAGATGTAATGCCCGCAAGACAGGCTAGAGGCACTGACGCCACCTTTTTTCGGCCTCGCCAAACATCCCTAATCAACGTGCTCGTTCCCAACGAACTGAATGTCGCCTTTCTCTCCGTGGAAGAACGCTCTTTGACCGAGTCAAAGGCGGCTATCTCTAAGCAGCTCGACCGACATCAACCAAGCTCTGCGCCAACGCAATCGCCTCGCTGCGATCCTTGGGCACATGCCGAAGAAAACGGCTGGCTGTTGTACCCGCGTAAGTTCCCACCAAAACCGCGGCGACAAACGTTCCGAAACCATACGCCTTGTAAAAACCAGCTAAGTTATTAACGCAAGCCGCTGGAATGCCGAACAGTGGGTTTGAATGAGCACTGAAAACCGCGGCTGGCTGGACCATGCCGTGGCCAGTGAATTCGCCGATCGCGTTTCCCATACTTGCACACAGCGTAACAATCGAAGCTGCGAAAAACCATTTTCCCCAACGCAGCCATTTTTGTTTTCGCGACAGCGTAATCACCGCGATCGCAACCGTCAGCGGATAAGTATGCAAGACAACGGAACCGAGTTTACTAAGATGAGCCGAAAACGGCAGGCCTTCCTGCCCACCGGTCAGCATCGTAAACGCCGGAACAATCCCCGACGCCAACAACGTCACCATCATCGCCGTACGAATACCAGACTTGCGAGTTACGCGGATATCGTCCGCTAAGGTGACCGGTTTTGGAGTACGTCTAAACATTGCTCTAAGCCCTTAAAGTTGAAGCTGAAAGCAAAACGTAACAAAAACAGCTGGTTCAGATCAATATGGTTTTAGACCGATCGCTTGATAGGCCGGGCCGCCGCCGGAGCAATTGCGAATGCTGACAGCCTTCACAACGGTGCCGCACCGGCAATCGAACCACTTTCTGCCTCCAACGAAGCCACGGTAAAAGACACCCTATTTCGAATCGTCATCAGACTCTGGTTTCCCATCAGCCCCAGCGGCCGGATCGACGACGGTCGACATTTTCCAATCAGACTGATCTTCCTCAATCGTGTGAACTGACACCCGAACGAAAATCAGGATCTCTGCAGCTTCACCACCGGCGGTAGGATCGGAGGTCATGCTGCCAGCCAATACAATTTGGTTTTTAGGGCATCGCAACGTCGAACTAAAACGACAAGCCAAATAATCAACATTGTCGATTTCGATTTCCGCTTTTTTGTCTTCGTGTTCGACCGCAATTCGCTCACCGCGCTCACCGCGAATAAGCTTGTTTAACTTTGCTTGCAAATCCAAGATCACAAAGTTACCTCCTCGCGTTGCCAAAGGCGTCATCTGAATCACAGCGCCGTCGTGAAAGAACTGATTCACTGGGCGAAAGCCAACGATTCGTTTTTGCTGCCCCAAAAATCCCAAATTATCCATAAACGAATCCTCGTCGTCCGGGTCCAACCCAAGATCGACAAGCCCATCGAAATCTCTCACATGCCACTGGCTGTCATTGACTTCAAAAGGCTCGGCGTCGACAGTCAAAGAGATCTGTTTCCCCGACACCGCGTGCAGTGTTTGATTGTTGTGTCCTGTTAGGGTGGCAGAGTAAGCGACATGGCTGGCTTCTTTGGCGGCCTTGAAGAACTCTCCCCATCTCTGCTCCGTCACCACACCCGCTCCGAAGTTTTCGGTTGTCTTTTGGTCGACAAGATCCGAAGTGGCTCCATGGTCGGCACGGATCCACCAAGTTTGCACGGACACCGTGCGCCGTTTACCCCAATGTTCGCGAAACAGATTCAATAAGTGATTGATCTGCGTGTGCATTTCCTCTGTGGCGGTGATCAACAACGTATTGCCGAGAAACTTAACGCGAGCCGACGTCGAAGTCTTGCCCCACATTTCGGGTTTGACGGTTTCTTTGATCGTATCGACCAATTGTTCTAGGGTAACCTGAGCCGATTGCATGTTCATGTTCTGAATATCTTGAACCGGCGGGCCAGCGCCCCCCGGCGGGACATTAAAAACTCCACCGCCTCCGCCTCCGGCACCAAATCCACCGCCACCGCCGAAGCTTCCGCCGGCACGTTGTCTGCCGGGCGAACCGGCAAACAAGCGGCCACTGGCGGAAAACTCGTCTGGCATGGCCGCCGGATAATTCGGCGACACTGCGAACAAGTCACTCAAATCATACAGCCGAATCTGCAAATCCACCTCTTCTTCATAAAGTTCCCGCGGAGCACGACGAACGATCTGCCGGCCTACGTCTCGCACGCGTTCGCTTGTATCAGCGGTCTTACCAGACTTACTTTGCTTGGTTGATCTCTGTTGAAGCTGAGCCTGAAGTTTTTCCACCTGCTGCTGAAGATCAGCCAGGGCTTGTTCACCCTGTGGTCTGCCGATCGCTGTGGCATTAAAACCCAATAGAATCGCAACGACCAATGTCGTGAACATTAAGTAAGCGTTTCGCATCTGGAGTCCTCCTAAGAAACTTGGCAGCTGCTCTGTTCGCAATAGCGATTTGTTGCTTGGGCTAAAACCACCATCAAATAACAGAGCTAAACACCGAACAAGCAAAGCAAATCGAATGCCAATCGACTTCGCCTCAAAGAATTCGGTGCAATGAGAGCAGCCCCAGACCACGACGAGCAATGCACACCGCCGGGTCTGATCTGAGAGACACCAACGCGGCTGTAAGAAATTGCAACACTTCCGCGTCTTCGACTGCGGCAAAACGCTACAAAACCTTTCGAATCCGCTTGAAAACGCCACAGACATTTAAACACCCGGCAAACGCTTGGCTACGTTCGTTTGGTCGGCACCACACTTCGCTGGCAATCTGTTAGAATCCGTGCTTGCTTTTTCCTTGTCTTTACTGGATGAACTCGATGGCTGACGCGGCTTTGGAACGATACGTAGAACTCAAACGTCAAATCTCTCAACTTGAAACCGAACTAGACGAACTCAAAGAATCGATCTTCAAGTCCGTTGACACTGCCGGTGGCGAGATCGCTGCTGAGGGTTACGTTTTGAAAACTCAAAAACGCATCAAGTACAAATACTCGGACGAGTACGAGACAAAAAACAAAGAACTGAAAGAGCTCAAAAAAGAAGAAGTCAAAAATGGAACGGCTGTGATCGACGGTTATTCCGAGTTCGTGACTTTGAAGTTCAAAGACTAATCACTTACCCCGCAACCGTTGGGTTCTTCGCAGAATTTAGTGACAGAGTTAAACGACGTTACAGCAGGCGCACGCGGCAGCGCCATTCCCGACCACACCGTTCTCTAGTAATTCAACCGGCCTTAGAACGGCTGGTGGTCGGCACAGCCAGGCATTCACCGCCAAATCGCGATCCACGTTGCAATGTGAGCATTCTGTGATGTCGAGCCATCGACGACAGCATTGTTCAGCAGAACGCGGTTGCCTCCGCCTACCGGATCATCGTTAAACGCCGGAAGCACGCGTAATAAAGACGGTCGCCGTTTTCTTGGGCTGATCCCGCCGTGCGTAGATTGCACATTCGCTAAATTCAATAGGACTTGCAAAAACGGCAGTAAAATTGGCAGCGGGGGGGAGAACGAACCGTTCAAAACCATCTTTCGCACCTATCAAGCCACTCCACCGAGTGATTTTGGAGCAGGGAGGCATTCACAATCATCAATCTTTTTGGCGAACTGAAAAATACCTCGAACTTCGGTTG
>JALZWN010000210.1 GCA_023300235.1 Mariniblastus sp. | reverse complement strand
CAGGGATCCATGTGTCATGCCTCGGCCGCCTTTGGGCCTGTCTTGTGCCCCCGATCGTAGGGCGGAAGCACTTGTCGCCACACCTAGCTAACGCTTGGGTGTACCGGCGCCGCTTGCTTGCCGGACCGCTTCTAAAACTTCGAAGATTTCTTTGGGCGATCCGCTGGCGTCAACGAGGCCGGAGTTCGGGTACCGGGGATCGTCCGAATCTTGCCATTGCTGAAAAATCAGGCCGTGTACTGATGGCCGAGCGACCATCATCGGCAGGACGGTTTTCAAAAATTCGATTCGCTGACGGTCGGACAAATTACTTTTGATTTGGTTTCGCGTGTCGACGCCTTTGACACCGGGATCTCCGCCGCAAGGAGCACGCAAGCACAACACCAGCGGCAGTCCTAGTTGAGCCCAGATATCAACCAAGTCGATCCATTGCAGCGGGTCACGAATCGCGCTTCCGTTGGGCCACAAATCTAAGTTGATCTCTAGCCCTAAAAACGAAATCTCGACGCCTTGGCGAACCAGCGAGTCGGCGATCTGAAGTGGATGAGTCCCACCAACCGCGCCGGCCAGACGCTCGGCCCAGGGGAAATCAAAACTGACCATCGTCGGGACGTTGACGGGTGCTTCTTCAACAAGTTGTAGCAAGTCGACGGTGACTTGAAGTTGCTGAGGGTACGATAGATTCCGGTGGCCGGTGCCGTTAAGCCCGCTGGCTACGCGGAGCATGGCGGTGTTCTTGGGCAGCGAGTCGAGTGTTTGCTGAGCGTCGCTTAAGATCCGGTCTTTGCGAGCCAAAAAGTCCCCCGCCTCCAGCAGCGATTCGGAGAACCCTCCGATGCTCGCGTCCAACAACGGGCCGATGACCACTTTCTTTGGGATCGATTCGAACTGTTCTTGGGTGGCCGAGCACTGTGGGGCGTTTGCGCCGACGGCTTGTTTGGCGGCTGCTAATTGCGCCAGTGGTAGATCGATGCTGGCTTTGAACTGATCGACGTTTCCAATTTGATTGGCGATCCACAGCTGAGGAAGCTCTTCGCTCTCCCGGCGAAATTTGCAAATCTGCGTCGAAAAAGTGTTTGCCAGACCGTAGATGGATTGGATGGTTGTCTTAAGGCTATTACGAGCACACTGACGCGCTGCGGTTGGGTCGACGTTGAAAAGCGCTTCGCCCAGTTGCGAGGTTGCCTCGGCGACCTGCCGCAGCGTCGCGTCTTCAATGACCAGTCCGCCTTCCTCCCAGATCGACATTTGATTCCGCATCCGGTTCAAAGTTCCGCGAGCCAGTTCAAGCAGCAGGTCGTAGGGTTCGTCTTGTTCGGACGGCAGCAGCGTGCCCGTACAAATCAGATGCTCGCCCAACTGATCGAAGTCGTACAGCATGTACAGCCGACCGGATTCTTCTTGATTCCGGTTGACCGTTAGCACACGATGCTGATCGGTTGGATCTGGATCCGAGACCGCGATTCGGCAAGGCCAAGGGATTCCGTCGAGCCCGACGATATGTACCGAGTTGGCGTGATAGAGATCAAACGTCAAATCGGCGGGAATCTGAAATTTAAATTCACCCATTCCGGAAGCCCTTAGACAACTGACGCACGTTTTGTTTCTCTCTGAAGTTAAGCGTTTTCCCAGCCACATCGGCACTCACGCGAGATTCATTGTCGCAGAATTTTGCGAATTGAAACAGGGACTACCGAGCGAAGGGGTCATGTCGTATAGTTTCGGTTGAAAATTGTTCATTTTTACTAAGCAAAAGGGTTTGCTGTGGCTGTTCCTGTTCGGCAAGGCAAAGTTCGCGACGTTTACGATATCGGCGAGTATTACTTGATGGTCGCGAGTGACCGGATTAGTGCCTTTGACTATATTTTGCCAACGCTGATCCCCGACAAAGGCAGGGTGTTGACCCAAATCAGCAAATTCTGGTTTGAGCGTTTTGATGTGCCCAACCATCTGGTGTCCACTGATCTGAGCGGTATAGATTTACCGGAAGGCTTGTCGGCGGAGGAGCTGGAAGGCCGTACGATGGTTGTCAAGAAGTGCGAAGTGGTGCCGATCGAATGCGTCGTCCGCGGGTACTTGGTGGGTTCGGGATGGAAAGATTATCAAAGCACCGGCGCGGTTTGCGGAATTGATTTGCCGGCGGGCTTGCCAAATTGTGCGAAGTTCCCCGAAGCGATTTTCACGCCAGCGACGAAGGCCGAAGAGGGCCATGATGAGAATGTTTCGTTTGAACGAGTCGTTCAAGAAATTGGTCTTGAAACCGCAGAAGCGTTAAAACAAAAAAGCCTGCACGTTTATACTCAGGGTCGTGACTACGCCGCGTCCAAAGGGATTATCTTGGCGGACACGAAGTTCGAATGGGGATTCCATCAAGGCGAGTTGATTTTGATCGACGAAGTCATGACGCCGGATAGTTCGCGGTTTTGGCCGGCGGACCAGTACGAGCCAGGCCGCAATCAATTGTCGTTTGACAAACAGTTCGTGCGTGAGTGGTTGGAGTCGACGACGTGGGACAAAAACAGTCCGCCGCCAGAGTTGCCAGCGGAGATCGTTGCAAAGACGCGTGAGAAGTACATCGATGCTTTTGAGCGTTTGTCTGGGCAAACGTTTAAGTGGCGGTAGCAACGTTTGGCGGTGAGTCAGAGGGCGACCGTGGTGTTGGGTTTGCGCAAACCGCCCACGCCTGCCTGATCGTTTAACGAGGGCGACGGAAATGCCGCCAACAAAATCAAACGAAACTCACCCGAATGGACTCAGCCACCGCTCGGTAGGCCGGGGCAGGCCTTGGAGGGGACGTGTTACGTGCCGGATGTCAGTTTGGATGAAATGATTCTTCGAAAGCTAGTAATTGATGGTTTCAATGCCATAATGATGGTTTCGAAAATTCATCGATCTATCGACTGACTGGAATGAATCATGGTTTTAAAAATTTCGTTGGCCTTCGCCGTGGTAGTGTTCGGCTTGCAACCTGCGTTTGCCCAATCGGGATCGACTTCTGCGGTCGAGCCGACTTCTACGACGGATTCGACTCCGCGACCCCAAACAGTTTCGGCGTCGAGTGATTGGTTGAATTGGCGAGGGCCTTCGCAGAATGGTAGTTCGCAGCAAACCAATCTGCCGCGTGCACTGAGCCCTGAAACACTCCAGTGGAAGATCGCTTTACCGGGCACGGGTTGTTCGACTCCGATTGTGGTTGCTGGTGAGGTTTTTGTGACGGCACCTGAAGCGGGGCAAGACACGATTCTGTGTATCGATGCAGCGGGCAAAGAAAAGTGGGCCTGCAGCTTTGGCAAGGAGAACCCCGGTCGGCATCGCAATGGATCTGGTAGTAACGCGTCGCCGGTTTCCGATGGCAAGGCCGTGTTTGCTTATTTCAAAAGCGGCACGTTGGCGGCAGTCGAACTGGATGGTTCGAAGCGTTGGAAAATCGATTTGGTCGAGAAGTACGGCCAGGCCAAGATGTTTTGGAGTCATGGCACGTCGCCGGTGTTGACCGAAAATCACGTGATCATGGCTCGGATGTGTGAGGGCAAGTCGTGGTTGGCTGCGTTTGATAAACAGACCGGCGAGTTGGCTTGGAAGGTCGATCGAAACTATAAAACGCCCCAAGAAGGTGACCAAGGCTACGCGACGCCGGTGGTGATCGATCGCGATGGAGCCCAGTCGATTTTGGTTTGGGGGGCGGAACATTTGACGCTGCATGACGCGTCCGATGGAAAAGTGACATGGTCGTGCGGCGGTTTTAATGTGAAAAAGGTTCCGCTTTGGCCGTCGGTGGCCAGCCCAGTTTTAGTGGGCGATATGATCGTGGTTCCCTCGGGGCGTAACGATAAACGCAAGCCGATTTTGCACGGAATTAAAATGACCGGCGAAGGCGACCAGACCGAAACGGCTCACCAATGGAAACGGGAAGACGCGAGTACCTTCGTGCCAACGCCTTGCGTACGAGACGAGCAAATTTATCTGGTTCGCGATAAGGGGGAAGTCGAGTGTTTGGATCCCAAGACCGGAGAAACGATTTGGACGGGTAAGCTGCCTAAAAGTCGCAGCAATTTTTACTCGTCGCCGCTGATAGCCGAGGGCATGATTTACGCTCCGCGCGAGGACGGGGTTGTGTTTACGATTCAGGTTGGCGACGGAAAGTTTGAACTCGGGTCGGAAAATGATTTGGGTGAGTCGGTAATTGGATCGCCGATCGTTCTGGGGAACCGAGTGCTCGTCCGTGGGCAGAAGCATTTGTTCTGTTTCGGGGTGGCTGAGTAGGAGGCGGTGCGTTGGGTGTGCTTTGTCACTTCTCGAACAGTTCGTAGGCTCTGGCTCTGCGTCAGGCTCGCTAACGCTCGGTTCCTTGCTCACGGATTTGTTGATTTAATCACGCGCAGATAGTCGCCTTTCATTCCGTGAATGAAGCGTTTGCATGGGCGAACCAGCAGGATCGCATTTCTACAAAGTGAAGGTGCAATCGACAAATCTTTCATCCTGCAGTGCTTTGGATAAACGCCGGGCTAAGAGCCCCCTGTCTATTCAGAG
>JALZWN010000209.1 GCA_023300235.1 Mariniblastus sp. | reverse complement strand
CTCATTCAGGCATCGGTTACGGGGCCTGGTCCGGCGTTGTAAGTTTTCGCAAACCCCCTACAATATTGTCAAAAATCACCGCCGCGAGGGCAGCATTTAGCCGCCACTCGGCAACCGTCGACGAATTCCGTCCCGTCGAAGACATGGTCGGACACAAACTCACTGTCACCTCTCAGATTGTAAGACGATTCATGAGCACATCTCAAATCAAACCAGGCGTCGTAACTGGCGAAGCACTTGACCAATTGTTGGCCAACGCCAACCAAAACAACTACGCAATGCCAGCGGTCAACGTTGTCAACACGCACTCAATCAACGCCGTTCTCGAAGCCGCTGCCGCCGTTAACTCGCCGGTCATGGTTCAGTTTTCAAACGGTGGCGGATCGTTCTTTGCAGGCAAGAGCCTTTCTAACGACGGACAAGCCGCAGCGATCGCCGGTAGCGTTTCTGGTGCTCATCACGTCCACCAGATGGCCGAGCACTACGGTGTGCCGGTTGTATTGCACACCGACCACTGTGCCAAGAAATTGTTGCCTTGGATCGACGGTTTGTTGGACGCGGGCGAAAAGCACTTCGAGCAAACTGGCAAGCCGCTTTACAGCTCGCACATGCTTGACCTCTCCGAAGAATCACTCGAAGAAAACGTTGAAATCAGCTGCAAGTACTTCGAGCGAATGGCCAAAATCGGCATGACGATCGAAGTTGAACTCGGCATCACTGGTGGCGAAGAAGACGGCGTCGACAACACAGACGTCGACAGCAGCAAGCTTTACACTCAGCCTTCTGAAGTAAATTACTTTTACGAAGAACTTGGCAAGATCTCGTCGAGCTTCACGATCGCTGCCGCGTTTGGCAACGTTCACGGCGTTTACAAGCCTGGCAACGTTAGCCTCCAGCCGATCATTTTGAAGAACTCACAAGAGTTCATCAAAGAAAAGCACGGCACAGGCGACTTGCCGGTTAACTTTGTATTCCACGGCGGTTCAGGTTCAACTCGCGAAGAAATCCGCGAAGCGATCGACTACGGTGCGATCAAGATGAACTTGGACACCGACATGCAGTGGGCCACTTGGGAAGGCGTGTTGGCATACTACAAAAAGAACGAAGGTTACTTGCAGACTCAGCTTGGCAACCCTGACGGTGACGACATTCCAAACAAGAAATTCTACGATCCTCGCAAGTGGATGCGTGCCGCTGAGACCAACTTCGTTGATCGTTTGAAAGTCGCTTTCGAAGACTTGAACTGCATCAATCGTTGCGAAGGCCTGTAAAGCAGGTACGATCTGAAAAGCGATTTTAAGATAAATATTGCGGCCTGCGAACGATTTCGTTGGCCGCTTTTTTCATGGACTCACCTAGCGAGTCCTCCGCGAACGCTAGGCCAGCATCTGAGTATTCTGGTGGTAGCCCGACACGCAAGCGAGTTTGGACAAGCCGTGGACCGTCCTCAAACCCAGCGGCCAAACCTGCATACAACCGAGCCCGCCCGAAACCACCGACGACTGAAAGTCTGAAGAGATGACGATTGTGTGGTTTTACCGGGGCTGCCCCCGTTTCTCTTACAAACCCAGTCGGTTTTGTTCGTCACGGACCAAATCTGCGGCCTAAACTTTGGAATCAACAATCGATTTGTTAAGTGCTAGGTTTGGCTATGAATTGTGGTTCTTGTTCAGGCGTGATGCTGCCGGTTTACGGACAGTCGCATCATCATTGCCATGGATGTAACACGTACAACTTTTCAGCAGATATCGATCAGACCGAAGAGCCCATCACGCCGACGGGGAAAAAGACCGGATTCAAATGCCCTCGTTGCCAAGTAACCCTCGAAGTGGGAATACTGGCCGACGAGGTTCAAGTTTGTTTTTGCGAAAACTGCCGTGGCTATGTGATCGACAACGATACCTTTGGCAGCTTCGCGAGACACCACCGCGACAGCTACACCGGCGCTGATGATCGCCCCAAACCGATTGATCCCGAGCAGTTGGATAAAATACAAAGCTGCCCCGCTTGCCTGCAAAAAATGGAGGCCCATCCCTACTACGGACCCGGCAGCGTCGTCATCGACAGCTGTATTCGCTGTAAACTGGTTTGGCTGGACCATGGCGAATTCACGCGAATCGTCCGCGCCCCGGGCCAACGAGCCGGCCGACGCTTTGGATGATAACCGATTCAACCGCACAAAACGAATTGCCAGCGTTCGTTCATAATTGTAAAATCACTACTAATTCAGTTATTCCTTAGTTAGTTTCCTCTGTAACCCAACGCACGCATTCGATGAAAACAATATTCAACAACTTGAACTCACTCCCACTCTGCCTGTTCGTTGCACTTGCTTTTTGCCTGCCCGGTTGTAGCTCTCCTGCACCCGAAACTACAACTCCCGAGCCATCCGATACCGGTGTTGTAGAGATGGAAATCAAGAACGCAGAATCCATGCCGGCGGCAGCGGAACCGGCAGCAGCCACACCAGACGCAGCGCCTTCCGGCGAAAGCTCTGGGCTTTCATTGACTCCGCCCAAATCGTAGCAGGCCTTTCGCCAATGCTACGGACCATCGTTCAACGGCGAAAACAAACTTGGTGAGCAACACCAGCGTTTAAATATGTAATTCCAGAGCGATGGCTAAAACGGATACGAAACGTCTCCCCCTTCTGGATCGTCGTTGAACTATCAAGCCAAACCAGTTCTATCACACCTAATCTTGATAGAACTGGTTCAAGTCGATGCCACCGCGGCGGTTTTCGTCTTCGAGCATTTTCATTCGCGTTTCCATGCGTTCCATTTGCCGAAGTAATTTCGGCAACAGCTGGTCGTTTTTATCTGCCTGCTTTGGCTTAGGAACTTCCGGGTAACCAATCTGTCGCTGCAACGCGGAAAACAAATACTTCGGATCCTTGTTCCGATTGGCCAGCGCAATGCGGCCTTCTTTATCACCGAACAGCACCAACGCCGGCTCGCCGACTTCGCCCGTGGATCGCTCAACACGCTCTTGCTGGACTTGGTAGTGCTCGCTGTTCACGTAAATCAAATCCGCGATTCCTACCATTCCAATCTTACGTCGAATCGACTTGATCCACTGACGCCATTTTTCATCGTAGATCGGATCTATCGCCATCGCCGCCAGACCATAATCGTAATCCAAATGATTCTGGCAAATCGTTTCGAATTGAAACAAGAACATTGCCACCTGCGAAACATCTTCGGAACGAAATCGAGCTTCGAATTCCAAAATCAACAATGCGACTCGCATGTCCAATCGACCAGAATCGTCCTCCGCCGCCGTCATCACAAAGGTTTGAAAACCGCTAAAGTAATGAGCCAACTGCAACATCGCGGACGACATCAAACCCACATGAGCCAGCTCGGCCAAGATGAAATCGATGGCCATCGGCAGCTTAGTCGTCGTCAGAATCTCGTCTCGCAAGTGCTTCATCACCACCTGCACCGGATCGGATTCGTCCAAGCGGTTGTTTAATCCGCGAAATAAATACGCCTGTTCGATGTACTCTTCGCTGGCCAATGGCTCCATGATTTCTACCGTAAAAAAGACAGGCCTGATTAATTGGGTGCGATAACGCTGACACCTTCTAACTCACCCGAAGTCTGCGGTGTCGAATGGGCGAAGTCGGGCGGGGACTAGTGGTCTGTCAAAGATAAAGATTAGGATCGAAACATGTAGCCGGACTCGCCAGAGTTCG
>JALZWN010000208.1 GCA_023300235.1 Mariniblastus sp. | reverse complement strand
ACGCCTAGTTCGGCTAAGACGCCTAGTTCGGCTAAGACGCCTAGTTCGGCTAAGACGCCGGCATCAAAGGCAGGCTGACTGGTAAGCGTTTCGACTGCCGGCTTCTGGGTTTCGCCACCTAGGAGAGAACAGTCTGAGGTTTCCATACAGGACTGCGGTTGCTGATAGCGGCGTGAATAAATTTCGCCGATCGATTAATCGGGATAACGAATTGGGATCTATTTGTATTCGACATTATCTCTGGAAATCAAACCTCGCCAGATTAAGCACTGCAGGTTCATTCGCTTTTCATCGAGTCGTCTGAACAGTGATCCTGTACTCTACGGGAACGCCAGGCTCATTCGTTGCAATCATTTGGATAGTCTCCACTAGTGTAGCGGGATCTGAAGTCTCGCCCGTAACTACGATTCGTTCCTCTTCTAAATGTGAACCAATCATTATGTCGTCAAACCTAGTGTCTTGTCTCAGGCCAACGTACGCCTGTTGCGCCCAGTCGTTGACAAACAGTATGAATTTTCCCCTGCGTGACTTTGCGAATTTTAAATCATCTTTGATTTCGGCCAGCTGTTCCAAAACGGATTCTGCGACATTCCTGACAAGGCTTGAGTTTCCTTTGCCGCAATATGTTTTTTTGATCTTGCCGCGGACCTTTTTCAGCCTTTCTTTGTCCGTGAATACGCCTTCGCACAAAAACTGCATATCATCTAATTGCGTTTGATCAATTTGAGTAACATCTTCGTTGGTCTCAAAAACTTCATCCCCGACCTTGCGCTGCACTAATGATTCCGACCATTTTTCCATCGATTCAATCTCTTTATCTACTCAAGGTTCAACTGGCTGGGTAACACCTGCGGTGCCCCAGTCGCAGCAAATAAACTAAACATTAAAGACCGCGACAAATGCGATGTGGGTCCATTGCTTTGGTATCCGCCGTTACGCGGGTAATTCAGGGCCAGCGTCTTTAGATTGCAAAACGTTCCAAGGTGATCCTTTCATTCGATTTTATCGCCTGATTTCAGCAAGACAAACACCGCCGAATCATGAAACCGGTGGAATCTAGGCAAGCTGCCATTCGTCCTGAATAGACCGTCTAGGTGAGCATACATTGCATCAGATTCGCGGCTGTCTGCAGAAGGGTCGGATGTCGAAATCAAAAAAAATCAAATCGTCCTAAGCGACGACTACACGAAATCTCTTCGGAAAGTTCTCGTCGAATCATCACATCTTGCATCGACCACTCGTGCGAAACAATCAGGAGACAGTTTTCAGTTTCCAACGCTCGGGCAAGAGCAGCGTCAGAATCGACAATTCCCAATGACGAAGCGCGTTCCGTGCCTAAAACGCTATCGGGCTACGCGATGCCTAACAAATGGCTGCAAGAACAGGGCTTACTTTCACTGGCAAAACTCTGGTTCCAGCGAGCTCCGCTTCGATGAACCGCCTAGTGCGGATCCGCATGCTAGGTGGTGTGGGGCTGCGGTCAGCAATGACCGCGGCTACCCGATTTATCACGCGATCATAATTGCGATTTGAGTAGGTACCTGCAGCGGAAAGCCCCAATCGCAATCGTCAGAATGTAAAATGGATACAGGGGAATGCCAAGTCCCAGAGTTGAACGGACAAACGTCGCGACCGTTGGGTGTTGCACGCTGTCATAGGCAAAGGTGAAATATACCATGAAAAGAAATGAAAGGATGCAGTAGGAAAATGTTAGTTTGGAAGCTGCATCTTGAAATCCAGTTGCCCAGATTGCGAGTGCGATCAGAAACGGCACCAATAAACCTATGAGCTTTAAGAACATATAAAGGCGAGAACCTGTAGACGGGAAATGCTTCGAGAATGGATCATCGTCATGGGGTTCCACGAGTGATATGTAGGGGTACCTGACTATCACATAATGACTCAGTAGCAAGCAGCCAGTGACTAGGAGTCCTAAGCAACACAGAATCAAAGTTCGTATATTAGCAGGAGCAATGCGCAATAGTACGCCTCCAACAGCGAGGGCAAGCAATGCGAAACCAATTCCGCCTTGCGACCAGCGGTAGCTACGTGGAAATTCCTGGAATCGAATAGTCATTGGAGTCCACTAGATCGGATAAAGAATCCATGTAAGTCCTTTGCTTGGGGCGTCATCGTTTGCAGTTATGCTGGTGATGAGCCCGTGGTCGTGTTTGAGCACGCCACAATTATCCACCCCAGACCAAAGGAACAACTGATGCTTATTATTGCAATCGACTGAACGCCGTGTCAAACCAAATCTAGTACGGCACTTGGGAATTCAACTCCGTGGCGTGCATCTACAACACAGAAAACCAAGAACAACAGTTTGAGACGCTATCCACCGACCGGGGCTTCTTTGAAACGTTGTTTAAAACGTACGGCCCGAACCTTGTGGTGGTAGAAGCTTGCGGACCTAGCGGTTGGGTGAGCGACCTGTGCGGCGAGCTGGGCCTTGAAATAATCGTCTGCAGCACGCACGAAGATGCTTGGCTGTTTAAAAACGTCAAACGCAAAACCGACAAAGACGATGTCATCAAACTGGCCCGCCTGGCCGCGATTGATCAACTGGCCGCAACCCACGTACCCGCCAAAGCCGATCGTGAGCATCGCCGCTTGATCAAGTACCGCAAGAAAGTTGTCGAGTTGATCAGCAGGAGCAAGTGCACGATCCGATCGGTCTTCGTCTTCGTCAGCCAAGGCATCCGAATCAGCACTGGCGCACAGACTTGGCACACCGGCCGGATCTTCTTAGCGGAAAACGCCAAGCCGCTTGAAGGATGCATTCCGGACGAACTTTGGCTCGAATCGGAAGGCGGATGAAAATTCATCTGCCAACACCTCGTATCGTGCACCCTTGGCCACACGTGCCACGCGTCCAGTTTCACGATAGATCTAAGGGAGGAGCCGTATGAATTAGTGTATTCACCTACGGATCTGTGCGTGGGGCGGCTGGAAACAGCCGTTCCTACCGCGATCAACTGCTGTCACCTTTTGTTTTTCATGCTTCTGGTTTCAGGTCTATTCATCAGGGATCACTTGTTTAAGTTCTTCAGTGATACCTAAAACATCAGCCCATTTTGTGAGGTAGTCGTGGTCAATTTTATCAGTTTGAACCAGCAGCACGCCTCGAATGTCGCGTAAATGTTTGTCTGATCCACCGTCGCGGTAGTATTGAAGTTTCTTCAGGATTACATCTTCTGGCGAAGCAAACCAAGCGTTCCGTCCTTCTTCGTCCAGATCGATCGCTACCCCGCGCGAAAGCCGTGACTGATTGAATTCATTGTGCGAAGGCACCATAAAGTCAATTTTCAACCCCGACGCCGGATGAATGACATTGAATTGAAATCGACGTTGGATCGCATCACGAACGGCGAGCTCGGAAACATAGAATTCAGGAGGCGGAAAAGCATCTGACAGCGACTGTACATGCGACATCTGGAGGTCGGCAACAATATCAATGTCGTTGGTGAATCTGGCTTCGCCGTACGTGATCGTTGCCATCGATCCGGTGATCAAATACCGGACCTGCAATTTAGTAAGTACGTCGGCAGCGTGAAGTAGTAGCTCAAGTGAGTCCATCGGACATCCTCCGGGCAACCTCCGCCTGCTGTTGCTGGCGCGTCCATTCTGGATGTTGGTGTCGGACCGCCGCAATGATGATTTTCCGTGCGGACCGCCACATGCCGAAAGCGATTTGCAAACGCTCTGTCGGTGTCTTGCTGCGATAAACGTCGACCATGTCTGGCGTTATACAGTTCTGGCCGGTGGGGCTCGGGATGCGGTGTTTCATTTACGTCATGCCTTTTCCAGTTTGGGAACCAATAGTTTACCAAGTCCTTTCGAAGTCATTCATTTCAATTTGGCCCATTTTGCATGAAAAGAATCTGAAAGCACTTTGGGAAAGTACTTGGGGAAAGTACTTGGGGGCACCCACAAATGCGAAACGGTAAAATACTTAGCTTGACGCCTGTTGGTTCATCCACCGTGGGGGTGTCCCCGGCCTTGGGGGCTTGTTGATTAAAATCGATGCCTAATCCGGTCTAGCCGTCGGTTATGCTTTGGGTCGGGGCCGACCTGGTTCCTTCCATGGTTGCGTTGGCCGGCGGCTTATCTTTCTTTAAGCCGAGTCATATCTGCTTAAACCCCTATTCGAAACGCGTAATTATTGCGATATTGCCGCTCCGTTTTTCTTGCTATCGCGGTCGTCCCAAGCCGATTTGCTCGTTCAAGACCAGCAAGCAAGAACGACCCTTTGGATGCTGGTGGCCGATTTTCAGCGAGCGAAACGGCTTAGAATGCAAGCGTCCCAGCCAATATCACAACCGTTAGAACTTTTCTGACTCGAGAACAACCGTGTTACGAACTCACACTTGTGGCGAACTTACTGCCGAAAACGTTGATCAAACTGCAACCCTTTGTGGGTGGGTGGATCGCATTCGCGATTTCGGGGGGGTGACCTTCGTGGACCTGCGAGACCGCTATGGCGTGACGCAAGTTGTTTTCAACCCTGCCCACACCAAGGCACCGGCCGAATTGGTCGACAAGCTTCGCAGCGAGTTCGTGATCAAGGTCGACGGTGCGGTCGGCCTTCGCCCGGATGGCCAAGCTAACAAAAAAATCGCGACCGGTGAAATCGAATTTAACGCCGATCAACTAGAGATTTTAAACGCTTGCAAAACCCCGCCGTTCGTTCCCGGCCAAAAGGATTTGCCTGGCGAAGAAATCAGACTCCAGCATCGCTACTTGGACCTCCGTCGTCAAAAGATGATGGACACGCTGGTCCTGCGAAACAAAATCATCAAGGGGATGCGAGACTACGCGTCCGACCACGATTTTATCGACATCGAAACCCCCATTCTTGGCCGCAGCACCCCTGAAGGGGCTCGGGATTACCTCGTCCCAAGCCGCGTTCACAACGGTACGTTTTACGCGTTACCGCAGTCTCCGCAGATTTATAAGCAGATCATGATGATCGCTGGGTACGATCGCTACATTCAAGTCGCTCGTTGTTTCCGTGACGAAGACCTGCGAGCCGACCGCCAGCCCGAGTTTACTCAGCTGGACATTGAGATGTCGTTTGTTGATTCGGACGACGTCACTGGTTTGATCGATGGGATGATGGAAAAACTGGCCAAGGATCTGTTGGGCGTGGATCTGAAGTTGCCGCTGCCGCAGTTGACGTACAAAGAAGCCATGACTCGCTTCGGCCATGACGCTCCGGATTTGCGGTTCGACATGGAGATTGTTGATTGCACCGATATCGCGAAAAAAGTCGATTTCCGCGTATTCCGAGCGGTTGCTGACGGCGGCAACTTTGTTCGCGGTTTAAACGCGAAGAAGGGCACCGAAAAATACTCTCGTCGCGGCATCGACGAACTGACCAAGATGGTTCAAGACGATTTCGGCGCCAAAGGTTTGGCTTGGTTCCGCGTCGAAGAAGACGGCAGCCTGTTTGCTCCGATCGCGAAAAACTTCAAGCCAGAAGAACTGGACGAGATCAAAGCGAGGATGAACGGTGAGCCCGGCGACTTGCTGTTGTTTATCGCCGATACTTGGGAAGTCAGCTGCAAGAGCCTGTACTCGCTGCGAAAACGTATCGGTGCTGAAATGGAATTGTACGATCCAAAACAGATGCATTTCTCTTGGATCGTGGAGTTCCCGATGTTCGATTACGACCCTAACGAAAAGCGTTGGGTCGCGATGCATCATCCGTTCACCGCTCCGTTAGCGGAGGACTTGGACAAACTCGAATCCGCCCCTGGCGAAGTTCGTGCTCAGGCTTACGACTTGGTGATTAACGGCTACGAAGCTGGTGGTGGCACGATTCGTATTCACGACAGCGAAACTCAGGCCAAGGTGTTTGGTTTGTTAGGCATGTCCGATCAAGACGCCCAAGAGCGTTTTGGATTTTTGCTGGACGCGCTTAAGTACGGCGCGCCGCCGCACGGTGGAATCGCACTTGGGATCGATCGCGTGGTGATGCTGTTTGGCGGTTTGGACAACATTCGTGATTGCATCGCGTTCCCAAAAACGCAAAAAGCCAGAGACGAGATGACGCAAGCTCCCAACGTCGTGGAAAAGATCCAACTCGACGAATGCGGCATCCGCCTGAAGACACCGCTCAAAGATTAATTTTTTTGACGCCGGTGATTGAGCGTACCGGCTTTTGGTGGCCACCAGCAGCCCGGATGCTCAGCGTCGGATTATTTTGTAATGATGCAGGAATTCTTGCGTCTAGATTTCCGCGTTGAGGGTGTGAGTTTTGCTGACATCAAACGGCTGACAACAAACGGCTAACAACAGGCGGCTCAAAGCGTCCAAACTTAAATCGGACGTTTGGGTCGGTCTAGCAACCTTAACGGGCGACGAAGAATCGTTGCTTAAGACAAAAACTTTGGGCTAACTTGTTACGGGGAAAATTTCTCGAACTAGGAAGCCGTTTTGAGTGCATGCTGATTGCGAAGGATTTCTGTGAACAGGGCAGATTTCTTTGAGATTCACGGGCTTTAGTGACTAAGGCAAACCGGGCCTGCCTTGGCTGCCAGCAAGGGGTGGTGTGGGCTGTTGCTCGTTTGCTTTTTCGAATTACCGTCAAACTTAACTTAATCCGTCACTCACCCCCTTAATTTTTGTCCTGCAACCGTTTAACTTCAGCAGATCGAATTTTGCGTATCGAGCCGCCCAGCGGACGGATGTCGCGAAGTTACCAGAACCGACCATTAGTGCGACCTTGTTTTCCTTCATCGATATTGGGACGAAAAATGGATTTACGAATCGATTACAGAAATCTTTTTTTGATTGCTCTTTTGTGTCTCTCGCCAGCCATTGCTTTGGCGACCCCGTGTCAGCAAACGCAAGTTAGCCCGGCCGAACAGCAACTCAAGGGTTGCTTAGGTCTCGCCGAACAGGGTTTACTGCAGGCTGCTTTTGATCAAGCCAGAGAAACGAAAAAGGTCTACGGGCAAACGAGAATGTTCGACGTCAGCTACGTCAACATGCTTGTATCGATTGCCGGCGACAAAGATTCGGATCTAGCGATCGCGATAATCAACGAAGCCATCACCGTCGTCAACGTGGCTCGGAAAACAAAGATCTACGATGGTACCGGCGATGCTGAAATTGCGTTTCACTTTATGAACTCTTTAGGGGGTCTGAGTGCATCGGTGGAGAAGATCAGTGCTCCGATCGCTGCCAAGCTTCGAGTCTTCGAAGGCCAAATCGCCGTTCGTCTACGGACAAATCCAAGCTACCCCAAAAACGCGTTAGAAGCTCTCGCCAAACCGATGGTCGCCATGGCTCAAGGATTCGCCGAACAAAAGAATGTGAAGCTGGTTAGCCAGTCGATCGAGAGTGCGATCAAGTGTGGCTATGGCGATTACCGAGAACTGGCTGGGAAAGCTTGGTTCAATGCGGTTGTTGATGCGGACACGGCCAGGAACTGGATGGCTAAGTTTGATGTTAGCTACGCCAATGCGATTGATCAGTGGAGCCAACAAGTTGTCCGAGAATTTCAAGGTGCGAGCTTTGAATTTCTTCTTGGCGACATCGACGGCAGTACCCTCACCAAAAGTAACTACAACGGTAAGATTTTGGTCGTCGATTTGTGGGCAACTTGGTGCCCGCCATGCCGCAAAGGCATTCCGGACTTCATCAAGCTTCAAGACGATCACAAAAATGGCGTCGCTGTCTTGGGCATTTCGATGGACGCTCCAGAGTCTCCTAGTCAGACGCTCGACACCGTCAGCAATTTCGCTCAGGCCCAAGGCATCAATTACGACATCGCTTTGGGAGACACGACTGTGTCGAGTCAGCTCGCCGGCAAGATGGCTCTGCCAACCACGATTTTCATCGATCGTGATGGTCGGGTGCGATACATTGCCAAAGGTTACCACGACTTTGCGAAGGTGGAAGCAATCACGAAAGTGTTACTAAATGAGAGCCAACCGATTTCTTCTTCGGGCCAACATTCGAACCTCAACTACTAAGAGTTTACGCTCACCGATCTTTTGAGCGACGTTGTTCGGTCGTGAAAGGATTGGGAGAAGCACGAAGGCCGCCCTGCCCCGCAACCTTGTTGAGTGACGCATTTTCTAAGTGTCGCGAAGTATAAGGATATGAGCGAAAGGTTGGGTTAGCGTGGTTCAAATTAGCTAGTTTAAAAGTAGCTTGCCTGCACTAATAAACTCAGTTGCTGAGGTTCTCGCGCGGTTCGCGCAAGTTGGGCAATCTAAGCCAATTTTCCCTTTTCAAAAATCACTTCCTAGGCTATTTTTTCGACCTGAACATAAACCGAAGTTTTGGAACCTAATATGCCAACGAAACATATTCAGCGTGGAATCACACGCTACGACCGCGATGAAACACTTTCCAACGGTTATTTGATTCGCGTAACTCGCGATGGCGTAACTCATGGGAAGTACTTTTCCGATGTAAAGTTCAACGGAAAACGAAAAGCACTTGCCGCAGCGAAGATAGCCTACGACGAGCTTGTCAAAGAATTGCCTCCAGTTAAAACGACAAAAGGCTTGAAGACCAACCGCAACCAATCTGGTTTTGTCGGTGTTCACTTGGCCGAGTCAAAATCGGTTTATGGCGAAGTCTACGGGTCCTACTGTGCCTCTTGGAAAGATTCAGGCGGTGAACGGAAAAAGATCACGTTCTCGTTCAAGAAGTATGGAAAAGCAGCAGCCTTCAAGCTTGCCAAGATTGCTCGACAAAAAGAAACTTCCGATCGTAAGAAAGTTGAAAAGCTTTACACGAAGGAAACAGGCAAGACGCTCAAGTGCTACCGCTAGTCGCGCAGACTGTGGGGAGGAACTCCTCGCGTAGTGGAATCGGATAAACAGAATTTGAAAGGCGCTTGCCCAACTGAGGCGAGTGCCTTTTGGCGTTTCCTAAATCGCTCCAGGCAAAACGGTCCATCTGGGTTTATTGCGGGTGTTTGGACAAGCAGACATTGGGTTCCCGGATAACGATACCGCGGGAGCTGTGCGGTGTTTACGCGATCAGCGAAGGGCTAATTAATCAGCGAAGGGCTAATCAATTCTAGCTTAGCCGCCCAAGCGAGCACCAGGACCGCCACGGCTTCCTTACCCTCGACCACGCCCCACGCATCGGATTTCCAGAGCCCCGCATCTGTCAAACTCGGTGCAACTCAAATGTCGACGTTAAAGTTTTGAGCAGAATACGACAAAGGATTTCCGGATCCCTCAGCGTGGTGGGTTAAGCGGCAGTTCGCTACCGCATCAAACGCCCCATCATGGCATCAAGGTCGCATGTGATTGCTATAGCCAGACCGAAAACAAGTAAACTGGGGACATTCGGTTTTGAATTCGTCTCGTCGATGCAACCATCGCGTAGCCTTATGGACGTCTGAAGCTCCGGCTGATTATTGGACGTGCATGTAAGTGCAATCTTCTGGAGTGGGATTCGAGTTTCAATTTTGAAGCCGCATGCGTAGAATCTCGCAGTGACTTGTCTTTTGGTGTAGTAGGTGAAGATAATGAGAACCTTATTAGTATGTTGTTTCCTGTCCGCCGTTAGTGCCGAAGGCTACGGTCAGATCGTTGGCTATCCCGCACAGACAACCAATCCACCCACCATCATGGGCTCGCCCGATTCGCACCACGTAATCCCAGCTGGGGCGGTAGCTATGGGCTCCTCCAATGGGGTCATCACATCATCGTTCAATTCTACGGTGGCCACACCAGCGAGCCCAAGCACAGCGACGGCAGCTCCCACGATCTTGCCTTGGTACCAAACGCTCACTGACGAACGCGAACACGACTTTGGCACCGTGCCTCGTGCTTCGAAACAAGTGCATGTTTTTGAGTTTGAAAACACGACCGGATCGGATTTGCTACTAAACCAGGTTCGCACGAGCTGTGGTTGTACTTTGCCGAAGATTTTGACGCAGCATGTGAAACCGGGCCAAACGGGGCAGGTCCAAGCCACTTTTGACACCCTAAAGTTTTTTGGAAAGCGCGGGGCAACGCTGTCTGTTTCGATTCAAAAACTCGGACAGTATTCAGAATACGCAGAGGTTCAATTTTCCGTCAAAGGTAAAATCCGCCGGGACGTGGTGGTCAGCCCAGGCATGTTTGATTTTCAAAACGTTAACGTTTCCGAAACTGCCAAGCGAACCGCAAAACTCTGGTACGCGGGAAAGCCCGATTGGAAAATTTTGGATGTTAAGTCTACCAATTCAAATTTGACCATCGACTTTGAAGAACTCGAACGCGATGCAACTGCAGGCAAAGTCGTTTACGAATTGAACGTTCATTTGCAAGACGGGCAACCTGTCGGTCAGTTTTTGGACAACCTAACGATCGTCACCAACGACTCGGCCACTTCTGGGCTTCCTGTCGAAGTCTGCGGAACCGTCAACACCGTGATCAGCATTGCTCCGATCGCTCTAGGCGTAGTGAATCAAGGACAGGACATCGCGAAAAAGCTAATCGTACGATCGCCCACTCCGATCTCTATCGATGCCATCCAAACCAGCTGTGATAAAATCAAATTCGAGCCTAGCGAAGGTAAGAAGACGTTGCACATCTTAAAGTACTCTTTTGACACCACCGAACCAACCGATGTTCAAGAGACCGTTACGATTGCAACGACCGGCAAAATATCTCGGGCCACGAAGGTTTCCTTTAGCGCCCAAGTGGTCCCTTCCACCCAAGCGGTCAACCCAATGGGCAACTAGGCTCGCTGGCTTAGTGGTGTGGTTTTAAAAACTCAATTCCACACCCACCATTTTTCAGCCACCTTAACCGGGCTCTTAGGAGTCCGGTTTTTTCATGCCCGCATTAAGCCATGTTAAAACGGCACGCTGCGGCGTCCACGAATTCCGCATTGGACGCAATCATCAACGAACTTTCTGCCGTCGGTGGTGGTAGTGGTTCGCCGCGTCCAGTTTGAACAAGCCCTCAGCTGAAAGCGAGCCAAAAAGACAGCTCGGCACAGCGTCGGCCTCGAAACGCAACTCCTCCCACCCATGGGTTTTCGTTTCTTTAAAACAAATGAAAAACTACTAGAACAATGGGGCACTGATCATTCGCCCCCTGAAGCTTCTTGGCCGTTAGATTTTATCGGCCAAATTTTACGCGCACGCAGCTTCAGCGAACGCTCGCAACTGCCCTTCGCATTGGACCGGCGAATTGGACCGGCGAATTGGACCGGCGAATTGCAGCCGATACACCGTTTAAAATCAATGCATTCACTCAAGCCAACATCCGCCAACATCCGTCTGGAACACGACCTGTCGCAACATGACGTATTCCCAATCCGCTTGCGATAGGAAGTCGCCCGTTAGCCAAGCATTATCAAGTCTGAAAAGGGCGCGGCCTACTTGCCGAGCCGCTTTTGTCAGTTCCCAAGTCAGTTCCCAAGTCAGTTCCCAACGGACTCAGCCCTTGTTTGGATTTCGTTTAGATGGCTTTCTAGGCGAGGTTGGGAATCTTTTAGCCGTTTGGGCGTTCGCCCCCGGCTCAATTCAATATTCTAAGGGGTTGAATAAATTCAAAACCTTGCAACGTTTTTCCTGAAGATCCGCAAGATGGTTGCGACTCGCATTTGTCTTTGCAGGAGGAATAGCTAGAATCAAGGGAAGATTTAGTCACCAAACAACAGACTTAGCTTCGGAGCTGCTCAATGTCATTTTCGTGTGAAAACAGACCTGCAAACAGATATCGTTCTGCGACAAAAACTTGGTTAACGCTTTCGGGCTTGGTTGCGATTGGCTTGGTAGCCGGCGTTGGAGCCTTTACCGGAGCCCAACTGGCCGATAATAAAAATGAAGACCTGTCACCGATAGAACTTCACGCTGCCACCGCCAGCCAAAACGATTCAGTCTCAATGGCCACCGGACTAATTACTGGTGAAGTGGAAGGCCTTTGGACGCTGGACCACGAATCCGGGCAGCTGCAATGCTGGGTGCTCAGCCCAAGAAGCGGCGCGTTCGCAGGGATTTATACGACGAACGTATCGAATGACTTGGAAGTAAGTAAAGGCAAGCCTGAATTTTTGATGACCACTGGCAACTTTTTTTACAAAGGCGGTAAAATTGCGAATCAATCGCCAGCAAGATCCGTGTGCTACATCGCAAATACGAACAGTGGTGTGGTCGCCGGTTACAGCTTGGGCATTAACGAACAGATGATTGCTCGCGGCCAAGCGCAAGGCGGGGCACTCACCAAAATTTGCACCGGAAAAATCAAGGACCAGCCGGTGACTCGCGATCAGTGATAAGAACCGGTAACTCTTTAGCCTACAAGTCGGATCGGGCTAATCTATTTGGTGGTCTGCGAGTGCGGCAACACGCGAATAAGTCTTAGAACAATGAATGAAACTGCAGCTGCCCCTCCGACTAAAGAATCGACACGCTTGCCGATCAAGTTGATCGCTTGGACTGTCATTGCGATTTCCCTGATATGGCTGTTGTATGCCAGCATCGGTCAGCTGAACGACCGATTCAATATTGACACCGCTACCCCGGCGATCGCTGGCGTAGTATTGTTGGCGCTCACTTGGGGACTGTGGCTTGGCTGGAGCGTGGTGCGATTGGGATCGTGGCTTGTATCGATCGTGATTTTTTCATTGCCGGTTGCTCTTCTCACGCTTTTCTACATCGACTTTGGCGGCGACGGTCAGGTGGTGTTTCGACCGCGTTTCTGGAACTGGAAGTCCGAAAACTATTTGACGGTCAACGAGCACTCTGCAACAGGAGTCGATCTTAAGACGGCCACCGAATACGATTTCAACCAATTCCTTGGCCCCGATCGTAACTTAAAGGTTAACAACGGCATTGAATTAGCCACCGACTGGGAAAAGAATCCACCAGAACTGCTGTGGAAAATCGATGTCGGTGACGCGTGGTCAGGATTCGCGGTCGTCAACGGCTACGCGGTGACGCAAGAACAACGCGGCGCGAATGAATGCGTGACTTGTTACAACGTTTTGACTGGAGAGCTGGCTTGGATCTACCAGATGACTCGGCGGCATGAAGATGCATTGGCGTTGGGAAAGGTTGGGCCTAGAGCCACCCCGACGATCCACCAAGGCCGAGTCTACACGACCGGTGGAAACGGGATCTTAGATTGCATCGACGGGACCGACGGATCGCTGATTTGGAGCGTGGACGTTCCTGGCTTGGTCGGAATTGATTTGATCCCTCGGACAAACAGCTTAGGGATCGACTACGCCGCAGAGAATTCTTCTTTGATGTGGGGCCGCAGTTGTTCGCCGCTGATTTACAAAGACACCGTCATCGTTTCCGCGGGCGGACCGCTGGGCGCGGAAGACGGCGACGACGATCCGACATGCACGCTAATCGCATTTGATTTGGCCACGGGCGAAGAGGTTTGGCGAGGCGGTTCGCGACGGATTTCGTACGGTTCGCCAAATCTGGCAACGATTGCCGGTAAAACCCAAATCGTGGTCATGGCAGAACAGCACGCAGTGGGGCACGATCCAGACACCGGTGAAGAATTATGGGCGTTCGAAAGACCTGGCAGCAGCAGCGCCGAAGCGAATTGCTCACAGGTCAACCACATCGGCGGCAACCAGTTTTTGCTGACCAAGGGTTATCGACTGGGCGGTGAACTGATTTCCGTCCAACAGGACTCCGCAGGAAAATGGGCAGCCACAAGTTTGGCCAAAAGTAGCCGGCTGCTAAACACAAAAATGACCAACCCGGTCGTCACGGGCGGGTTTGCTTGGGCGTTGTCGGATGGCTTTTTAAGTTGCGTCGCGTTCGAGGGTGAACAACCGTTGAGAAGAACCTGGCGAGAACGAACGAAGTATGGGCACGGACAATTGTTGGCCGTTGGCGACAAACTTTTGATTCACGGCGAAGACGGCGTATTGGCTTTGGCGAATTTGGATTCTCAAAAGTTTGATCAGATCGCCAAAACTAAGACGGTCGAAGGCTTCTGCTGGAACACGATCGCACTCTACGGCGATTTGGTTTTAGTACGGAGCGAGCGCGAGGCGGCTTGTTACCGTTTGCCGATCATCGGCGATCCGATTTCCGCAACCATCGTTGCTGCGACTCCACCATCGGATTTTGATTCCCAAGCGTTGCCCGCGAGCGAACAGCCTTCTGACGGATCAACACAGTAATGAATACCCGCCTTTTAAACGAACCAGCGTCAGTCGCTGTCGTGACGGGATCCTCCAGCGGAATCGGCCGGACGATTGCGCTGCGATTTGCCAAAGCGGGTTATCATGTTGTCTTGCATGGCCGAAAACCGTCTGATCAACTAAACGCCGTGGAAAAAGAACTCTGTAACGCCCGCCCGGGAGGCTCCGATTGCCGCGTTGAAAAAATATTTGCCGATTTTTCAGAGCCGACGGACTGGCAGCAGTTTGTCGACCAAGCTTGGCAAAAATTCGGGCCGGTTGACTGCTGGGTCAACAACGCTGGCGGTGATGTTTTGACCAACCAATGGGCCGACCGATCGATCGAAGAAAAGTTGAATTACCTTTGGAAAACCGACGTTACGTCGTCTCTGATGCTTTCTAGGCATGCTGGTCAGCGGATGATCCTGGACCGAAAAACGCCGGCAGGCCGACAAAACAATCGCTTCGAACCGACGACATCGGCGACCGGTGCGATTGTGAACATCGGCTGGGACCAAGCCGAACAGGGGATGGAAGGCGACAGCGGGGAACTGTTTGCGACGACCAAAGGTGCGATCATGGCGATGACCAAGAGCCTTGCCCAGTCGCTTGCGCCGCAAGTTCGAGTAAACTGTGTGGCACCCGGCTGGATTCAAACGGCCTGGGGACAAACCGCCTCGGACCAATGGCAACGACGAGCCCAACAGGAGTCGTTGATGGACCGCTGGGGGTTGCCGGAGGATGTTGCGGCGGCGGTGTTGTTTTTGTGCCAAGCCGAGGCCAATTTTATTTCAGGACAAGTGTTACCGGTCAACGGTGGCTTTCGATTTGGATTTAAGTAATTCGTGACGATTCACATACCAGTTTTGCCTACTGAAGTTTTTGAAGGCATGAACCTGAAGCAGGGCGACACCTGCGTCGACGGAACACTCGGCGGCGGCGGTCACTCGCGCGAGATTCTGGACCGCATCGGCCCGAACGGCCACCTGATCGGGCTCGACCGAGACCCGCTGGCCGTCGAAGATACGGAAACTCGAATCAGCGACGACAACGCAACTTTGATTTCGTCCAACTACGCCGACCTACCAGAGATCTTGAAAGAACTAGAGATCCCGACCATTGATTCAGCGTTGCTGGACTTGGGTTTGTCCAGCGATCAACTTGCCGCTCGTGATCGAGGGTTTAGTTTTAACAGCGACGGACCGCTGGATTTGCGTTTCAACATGATGCACGGCGAACCGGCTTTCAAACTTTTGAACCGTTTGCGTGAGAAGCCGTTAGCGGATTTGATTTATCAGTACGGCGAGGAAAAACTGAGTCGACGGATTGCACGAAAGATCGTCAAATATCGACATTCGACCAAAGTCGTCACCGCCGACCATCTCGCTCGGATCGTTCGTTCTTGTTATCCAAAAACGTATAAGCAGCGAACCGACCCCGCCACTCGGACGTTCCAAGCATTGCGAATTGCAGTTAACGAAGAACTTAAATGGCTCGGCAACGCGTTGAAGCGTTATCCGGATTGCTTGGCACCGGGCGGGCGCTTTGTCGTGATCAGTTTCCATTCGCTCGAAGACCGGATGGTCAAACACGCCTTTGCCCAAGACGATCGATTAAAGGTTTTAACATCCAAACCGATCATGGCCAGTGAAGAAGAACTAGACGTGAACCCTCGTAGCCGATCAGCGAAACTGCGGATTGCAGAGCGTGTTTGAATCGGCACGACACTCTCGCCAAACCGATTCCTCGCCCCCCCCCCCCTCGTTACAAGGCTCTGCCTTGTAACGCCATGCCCCAAAGGCTCTGACCAGCGTCCTGAAACACTACGATCATCGACCGATCGGTCGCTCCTACTTCTCGTTAGCGACCGTCGTTGGATTTTCAGCATGCATCACCGTTGGCTTTAACATACGAACCTTCGCGAACTGAATACTCCGTCACCTTCCCGTCTTTTTCACGAATCCTAGCATCCGCTACATCGGTTGGATGCGCTGAATCGATGATCCGCTCCTCCACAAACGCATCCGACTGGCTCAAAACCACCGTCGTCTGCCAAGGCAAATCGCTGAACGAATTCACCGGATGCTGCGAGTAATCCGCTCGAATTCGATTAGTTAATATTTATGAATGCGGTTATGTTATCGCACTGCGTGGTCAGGTAGTATTTTCAGTTTAAAAACGCCAACTTGCGCGAGATGCGTCAATGCTGAATACTACTTTCTAGCCGATCAATTTTAAAAATCCAATCAAAACAGTACCTCTGTAACACGGGGCGAAGACACATGATATTAAACAGATCCCTCACCCCCAAAGATCTGTCCCAAAGCCTAGAACGGTTCTGGAAAGTTTCCGGGCAAAAGATCGAGCTGATCAACAGCGAATACGACGACTCTCAGGGGTCGCCCGTTTTCACCGTCGCCGGTAAGTATTCAACTCGCGGCTGGACCGAGTGGACACAAGGATTTCAGTACGGCTCTGAAATTTTGCAGTTCGACGCCACCGAAGACGAAAACTTTTTGGCGATGGGCAAACAAAACACCGTCCACAAGATGGCTCCGCACGTGACGCACTTTGGCGTTCACGATCACGGTTTTAACAACGTTAGCACCTACGGTAATTTGTTGCGGCTGATGAACGAAGGCCGTATCCCAGAAAACGAATGGGAACGCAACTTTTACGTGATGGCGCTGCAAGCCTCCAGTTCGGTACAAGCCAAACGCTGGACCACGCTACCGTCGGGCGGATACATTTACTCGTTCAACGGTCCGCACTCGTTGTTCGCCGACACGATCCGATCGTTGCGATCACTCGCGATCGGCCATCAACTTGGCCATTCCATCATGGACGAAGGCGA
Source organism: Mariniblastus sp. (assembly GCA_023300235.1). Taxonomy (GTDB): domain Bacteria; phylum Planctomycetota; class Planctomycetia; order Pirellulales; family Pirellulaceae; genus Mariniblastus. The sequence continues at coordinate 7,071 of JALZWN010000208.1, read as the reverse complement.
TAAGAAAACCAGCTTGCTGGAGCGGTTGGTCCAACACGCCCAAACCACCGCCGACTTCGCGGTTTACTACGGCGAAGGACGAGACTTTTACGACGCTTGGGGCCGGACGGCTCACGAGAGCATTTTCAACTTGAACGACGGCGCTTACCGCTGCCCGAACTCGCAACAAGGCTTCTCGCCGTTCACCACTTGGACCCGTGGACTGGCCTGGATCATGGTTGGAGCCGCCGAGCAACTAGAGTTTCTGAAAACCATCGACGACGCCGAACTCGAACCACTCGGCGGACGCGAACAGATCGAAGGCTGCTTGTTGAAGATGGCCAAGGCGACTTGTGATTTCTACATTGAAAACACCGCAACCGACGGCATTCCATACTGGGACACCGGAGCTTTGAACTCGCACAAACTGGGCGAAGACGTCTATGAACGTGAATCCGATCCGTTCAACGATGCCGAACCCGTTGACTCGTCCGCCGCCGCGATCGGTGCTCAGGGACTGTTGCGATTGGGCCGATACCTCGATGACGCGAAGTACACTCAAGCCGGGCTGACGGTGATGCAGACGCTGATGAGCGACAAGTATTTGAGTTTGGACGAATCGCATCAAGGTTTGATTCTGCACTCGGTTTACCATCGTCCAAGAGGCTGGGATTACATCCCTGCTGGTCAGGCCGTCCCGTGCGGCGAGTCCTGCATGTGGGGCGATTACCACGCAAGAGAAACCGCGTTGTACATTCAGCGGCTTGCCAACGACCAGCCGTACTACAAGTTTTACTTGTAGGCTTTGTGTTTCTTGTTTTTTAAAAAAACAACCTACCCGACTATTCATAAAATTTTAGAAACGACACGATGAGCAAAAAAGTAGCACTGGTAACCGGTGGTGGTCGCGGCATTGGTTTTGGGATCTGCGAAAAACTTGCCGCCGATGGTTTTGACATCGTGCTCAGCGGACGCTCCGATGCATCCAAAGTTGCCGACGCCGTGGCAAAACTCGAATCCCAAGGCGCCCAAGTGCTGTACTGCTCGGGCGATGTTTCTTCGGCCGAAGATCGCGCACAAATGTTGGCCGACATCAGACAACGCTTCGGTCGTTTAGACGTCTTGGTCAACAACGCCGGCGTAGCACCTAAGGTACGAGCCGACATCCTTGACGCGACCGAAGACAGCTACGAGTGGATCATGAAGATCAACTTGCAGGGGCCGTACTTTTTGACTCAAGCCGTCGCCAACTGGATGATCCAGCAGAAGCAAGCCGGCGGGTCTTTCGATGGCTGCATCATCAACGTGGGTTCGATCTCCGCGACCGTCGTTTCGCCCAACCGCGGCGACTACTGCATCTCTAAAGCCGGAATCGGCATGATGAACTCTTTGTTTGCCGCGAGACTGGGTGAGTTTTCGATTCCCTGTTTCGAAATCCGACCGGGCATCATCAAAACGGACATGACTTCAGGCGTGACCGAAAAATACGAAAACCTGATCAACAACACTGAACTACTCGTCGAAAAACGCTGGGGCTTGCCCGAGGACATCGGCAAACTAGCCGCCGCGATGGCCCGCGGCGATATGCCTTACGCGTCCGGACAAGTGATCTATGTCGATGGCGGTTTAACGATGAAGCGTTTGTAGTGCTGGTTTAACGAGTGTTGGTTTAACGAGTGCCCGCGCAACCAATACCGGGCCATCGGGGGTAATCGTGGCACGGGCAAGTATTCCAAGCCGCTCACCACGGGCGGGTGCCAAGCTTCACGGCCTTGAGCGGAAGCGCGTTTACTGAGTGCTGACATGCTTACGCGTCAGGTGTGCTTTTGGAAAAATCACGGGAGCAAATGTCGTCGAGGCTTTGATTTTTTGCAGGCTCAGTTGACTACCAAGACAGCGCTGAGTTGAACGACTATTCGGAAGGCGGAGGCGTTCAGTTGAACACCACCGCCCAAGATAAATCGACAACACTTATGCCCAAGATTGGAACCCGACGGTGGCGATGCGTCAGGCAAAAGTCCAGGTGTGTGGCTCACCAATGTTTTGAGCCAGAACCGGTTCGGAACAGAAAATCTCTGCCAGCCATTTGCAGCGTTTACTTGCCTTGATTCAGCAGAGGTGCCAAGCGCAAGATATCCTTGAACGGCAATCGACGCAGGTAACTCTCCGAGGCTTTTTTGAAAATCATTCGCTGGTCGTCGATTGAAAAGCACTCCCAACCCTGCTTGCCAAGCTCGTTCAATTTGTCTTCCAATTCGACAGCAGGCACCGAGTCGGCCGCTAACACTTTGTACTGCCACGACTCCATGTTTTGCCAGTCTTCGCTTAACCATTGACCGGTTGATGACGCGGTGGTGAGGCCTTGGTCTTTGAGAGATTTGAAAGTTTGGTTGGCCCAGCCAAGAGAACCTTCGACCGCGCTGCCGGTGGTGTCCGTTGCACCGTCCCAAGTTCCCTTAAGCCACTTGCCGGTTTCAGCGACTTGTTGGCCACCGACCTCTTTGGCGCCGCTGAGTAATTTGCTGGCTTGGCCCATCAAGCCAGAGGGTTCTTGCTGAACCGGCTCAGGAAGGTCGCCGCTTTCTTGGATTTGCTTGGCTGCCGCAACGAAGGCAACAGGAGTTGGACCCAGATCCGATACGTGGCTTTCTTGGCTTGCAACGCTCGATGGCCCAGTATCAAATTCGTTGACGATACTGGTGTCGCTGCAGCCACCTAAAAGTACCATTGCGATGACTCCCGCAAAACAAGCCGGAACCAGCTGATGCCGGACCAAAGCACAAAGTCGTCCCTTGGAGCTCGAGCTGCCTAAATCTGAATGGCCTGGGAGGTGATTTTTCATGCTAAAAACTTCAATCAATGGGAGTAAACGTCAGCAAACTACTGTCTATCAATTCGTCGGCAAGAGCGATCCATCGGCAAATTTCGGGTGCGTAAAAGCGAAAACGCCGCGAAAAATTGGTGCGTTTTGAGAAAATCGTTAAGATCCGCCCCATTTACCTGATCTGGCTCGCCTGCCCATTGACACTAGAATGCCATAGTTTTACGTTTTAGTGCTGAAATACACCTTTAGACGGTCAAACTGCTGCATCCGTTTGCAAAAAGTGGACCATTGATACTTCATTAGGAGACCCCCTATGAATCGCATTCTGTTAGCTCTCGCAGCTACTGCCATGATCTTCTCAGCGAACAACGCTGTTGAAGCTCAACTTTTCAATCGGTGCTGCAAGTCAGCTCCTGTTCGTTGCTGCAAGCCAGCTGCATGCAAGCCAGCTCGCAAGCCTTTGTTCACATGCTGCAAGCCAGCTGCATGCAAGCCAGCTCGCAAGCCTTTGTTCACATGCTGCAAGCCAGCACCAGCACCTTGCTGTGCACCGGCTCCAGCACCAGCACCTTGCTGTGCACCAGCTCCAGCACCAGCACCTTGCTGTGCACCGGCTCCAGCACCAGCACCTTGCTATGCACCGGCTCCAGCACCAGCACCTTGCTGTGCACCGGCTCCAGCACCAGCACCTTGTTGTGCACCAGCTCCAGCACCAGCACCTTGCTGTGCACCAGCTCCAGCACCTTGCTGCAAGCCAGCTCGCCAGCCTTTGCTAACTCGTTGCTGCAAGCCAGCTCCTGTTAGCTGCTGCAAGCCTAAGCGAGTAAGCTTGTGCGATCGCATCAAAGCACGTTGTGCTTCAAGCAAAGCCTGCTGCAACTAGATGATTGCAGGATTCTTTGAACGAGAACGCTAAAAACCGAGGCTGTCAGCTACTGATGGCTTCGGTTTTTTCGTGTTCAAATTTAAGTAACACTTCTTCGGCTGACGCGGCCATTCGCTTAAAATGCGCCGCCTATCGACTTGAACTTGAGGCTTCGACCGCAAATAATCTCGTTCTAACGCGAAGCCCTTTTAACCTGCCCTGCAAGCGTCCCATGAATCCTCGCCAACTGAAATCTGCCCCGCACCATGCCCATCGACGGACGACTTTTTTCGTTGGCGCGGTTTTGGTTTCGATGCTATCCCTGTGGCACAACGAAGCGTCCGCACAACGCATTCGCAGCTCCGTGCCGGCTCAGCAAGTTCCCGCGTGGCAGCTAGAACAGCAACAACCAGTCCAGACGTTTCCGGAAGTTCAGTACCTTCGGGCACCGAAAAAGAAAACTTACCTGCTGGATTCGGGCGACGTGCTGGGAGTCTTTCTGGAAGGCATTTTAGGCCAAGCTGGAGAAGCACCGCCGGTGCACTATCCGGAACAGACCAGCAGTCTTGGCCCGTCGATTGGGTATCCGATTGTAGTTCGAGAAAACGGCACCGTTTCTTTGCCGGCGGTTGATCCGATTCCTGTCCGCGGCCTGACGGTCGAACAAGCCGAGGCGTTGATCAAGACCGCGTATATCGGCCCTCGCTCAAACGGCAGACGGATCTTGACCGGCGACAGCCGAATCATTGTGACGCTGCAACGCAAACGAACAATCAACGTGATCGTGGTCCGTCAAGACAACTCGCGGTCAATGCGATCCCAAGGCTTCAATCAAGAAAGCCGCTCGCCGGTGTTCGACCGCAGCGATCAAAGTGCTCGTCTGTCGTCGATTCAATTGCCAGCCTACGACAACGATGTTTTTAACGCGTTGATTGAAACCGGTGGCTTACCAGGTTTGAACGCGGAAAACGTGCGCGTTTATCGTGCGACGAACCAACCGGCCGTCGATACACGATTTGGCAGAACCAACACTCCGTTCCCGCGGTCAAAATCCTCCGCTCAAACATCGGTCTTTCCAAGAACTGGCCTTTCGCAGTCTGGCGTTCAGACACCCGCAAACCACAACGGGATCGACATCCCGATTCGCCGCGGGCCGGCCTATCAATCGTTCGACAATCGACAAGCGGCTTTGTCGTCGGGCGATATTGTGATCGTGCAGGCCAGACCGACCGAGGTCTACTACACTAGCGGTCTGCTACGCGGCGGCGAGTTCCCGTTGCCGCGCGATAAAAGCCTGACGGTGCTAGATGCCATCGCCCTGGCCGGCGGGCCGACGGTGAACAACAACGGCGGTTTGGGGCTCTCGCGCTTGCCGCCAACGGAACTGATTGTGTCCCGAAACAATGGTCGCAACGGGCAAGTCACGATCCGCGTGGACTTAGACGGCGCGTTAAACGATCCCACGCAAAATATCCTCGTCGCCCCGGGCGACAATCTGCGGTTGCGTTACAAGCCAATCGAACAGATCGGAAATTTTGGAATCGGAACGTTTAATAACTTTGGTTTGCGACGGATTTTTCAATAGCCGTTGGCGAATCGGCTTCAGCACGCCAACTCGCAGTCTTCAACGTTCGCAGCGCAGTGTCCAAGTCGGTCACTTTAAAATGCTTTGGCGAAACTCGGCTTCGCCAAAGCATCTTTTCCATTCTTCCCCCCAGTCCCTCCGCCGGCGGCAACGCATCATCGATTGCAAACCATCGGCCAACCCCGTCACGTAATCGTCAAAACCTACCTGCCTTTCCTCGTTTAGCACATCCCTTTCGTTTTGTTGGTCGAGAGTGTTGTTTTTTACGTTGCCCCACGTAGTTTGCCGGAAATACTCGCACTAGAATTTGTACTACTCATTGGCCATACGCAGTTGTCGCGGCCCGAACCAACCTTCCGCCCCGAGTCACGACGACTCAGCAATACATGACCTCACCGGCATCCGGATCGACGAAACGTTCAAGCCTTTGCTGGGCAACGGGCGGAGCTACGCCGCGATCCGGATCGACGAACCCACCAACGGGGAGTCGCCGATGAAACGTCTACGAGTGCTGGTGTTGATGCACGAATCGCTGATCCCACCGGATTCGCTAAAAGGCTATACCGAATCCGAAATCCTAGAATGGAAAACCGAATTCGACGTCGTGTCGACGCTGCGCGAACTGGGGCACGAAGTCTTACCGTTGGGCGTTTATGATGACTTGGGAGATTTGCGGCGAGCCTTCGAGGACTTCAAGCCGCATGTGTGGTTTAACTTGTTGGAAGAGTTTCACGGTGTCGGCGTGTACGACCACCACGTTGTCAGTTATTTGGAATTGTTAAAACAGCAATACACCGGCTGCAATCCACGAGGCCTGTTGCTGGGGCATGACAAGCCGCTGGCCAAAAAGATTTTGTCCTTTCATCAGATTCGCACGCCAGGTTTCTTTGTGGCTCCCCGAGGAAAGAAAACCCGCAAGCTAGCTGCGTTAGAGTTTCCCTTACTGGTCAAATCGGCCTCCGAAGACGCCTCGCTCGGAATCTCGGAAGCCAGCATCGTTTACGATTCGGCGAGTTTGCAAGAACGAATCGACTTCATCCATCGCCAAACCAAAACCGACGCACTGGTGGAAACTTTCATCCAAGGCCGCGAGCTCTACGTCGGGTTGATGGGGAACCGACGAGTGAAGGTGTTGCCGACGTGGGAGATGTTGTTTGAAAACGCTCGTCCGGGATCGCCATTGATTGCGACGTCCCGAGTCAAGTGGGACATCAAACACCAAGAAAAGCTCGGGATCAAAACTTGTCGCGCAGTCGACATCCCACCCAAGATTGAGGCAAAAATCGAACAGGTATGCAAACGAGCTTACAAAGCACTCAGCCTCAGCGGTTACGCTCGGATGGACTTGCGTTTGCGGGACGACGGCGAAGTATTTGTGATCGAAGCGAACCCGAACCCGAACCTGTCCTTCGGCGAAGACTTCGCCGAGTCCGCTCAGGAGATCGGCTACAGCTACGAACAGTTACTCCAAAAGATCATCACGCTCGGCCTTAACTACCAGGCCGAATGGCGATTGGTTTAGATTGGCTTGGCTTGGCTTGGATTAATGACGCTTCGCTTGAATCCTTTTCAGAAGTGCCTTTTGTTGCCCAAAGCAGCCTCAGGTGAATCCGGGTGCTCTGGTAGCCCGCCGCGTGAGTGCTTGTTGATTTAATAGTTTTTGGCGAAGCCTAAACAATGTGGTGATGGGATTCCAGCCTGTCATGCGCGCAGGCAGTCTGGGATTCATTCTAGCAGACGGATACGTTGACTAAATCAACAGTCCCGTCAGCAAGGAGCCCATCGTCGCCTTTCACTCCGTGAGACAATCGCTCCCCT
>JALZWN010000207.1 GCA_023300235.1 Mariniblastus sp. | reverse complement strand
GAATGAAGTTTATGTCTTCGTAACGATTCGTGAGGTTCTTAGTGCGATGGCTGGGTTTGCGAGGTCAACAAGACATTGCTTTTCGCAACGAACATTTTCGCAAAGAGCCTTGCGGATGTTCGAAGTTCGTCTAGCCGAACAGGGCTTTCAGGCAAAACTGTGACCAAGTCTCGTATTGCTCGATATCTTGCATCAGTGTTTCGATCGGTTCAAAACCTGCGCCGGCGATTTCTAGTTCTTGCGAGTGGACTTTGGGGGCATCGACGGTGAACACATGCACCACGCCAAGGTGAACTTTGCCGACATCGTTGCTGTCGTCATTGATCAAACCGACCATCTGCTGAGTGTACTTGGTATCGATGTTGATCTCTTCGTCCAGCTCGCGTTTCATACCGACTTCGTAAGCACAGGTTTCGCCGAGGTCTTCTGTGGAAATATGTCCGCCGATCCCGACGCTTTTTTTGGCGTGCAAGCGAGCTTCGCCACCGCCGGAGCCGCGAGTGTATTGGAACACGTGGCGGCCGCCGTTTTCGTCGGTGTACTGAAAAATGCAATACGGAATCAACTGCTTGTAGCTGGGGTCTTGTTCCATTTCGTCCCGCGGCAGGTACTGTATGTTGGCGGGGGCAAGCAGCGTGGCTAAGTAGGTTTCGGTGTCCGAGTTGAAACCTTGAAAGCAACCCAGTTGGTGAAACAATTCGGTTTTAACAACCATCACTTGTTCGGTTTTTACGGCAGACATCGTTTGAGGAATCCTACGAAAGAAGTTAGCGAATCGCCGTAGAGCGTACGGCATACGCATATGTTAACGGATTGAGTTTCAAGCCGTCAAACGACCATGAAAGCTGGACGACCATGGAAGCTGGACGACCATGGAAGCTGGTGGATGGCGAAGCCACCGAAGTCAGCCACAAGCGTCCTCCGGGTGCCCGTTTTCAATCAAGCCGGGCAAAAAGTTAATCTCGCTAGAGCTCGATTCTTTGCTAACGCTGCGGGCTTCCATGGGACTCGTGTCGATGATGGCGCGGTGTAAACTCCTCCTTGTTTGTTGGAAATTTGGTAAGATTCTGCCGGGTGTAGCGAATTGCTTTCGCTAAATAAATTTGATGTTATTACTGGAGACAAGATGCCAAAGACCAACAAATGCCTGCGTTGTAAAGAAACGATGCCTGCCAACTCCAGTTTTTGCCCGGCATGTGGCATGACCAATCACACGGCAACGGCGACTCGGGGGCTGAAGGTGGAAAAGAAGTTAGAGGCCAAGGCGAACAAGCGGAATTTCTGGAGAATCATTACAAATTTCATTCGGATAGGTAGTCGGTAGCATGCGGCTAGAATGTTGGCCGAGTCGTGCTCGGACCGCGACGGAATTCGCCGTTGTGGTGTCTTTAGAAATGACAATCTCGCCGAAAAGTTAAACCGCACTGCCCTGCTCCGCTGGTTTGCTAATGCGACCTAGTGGCAATAGAATCCACTCTCCGGCGAGTTACTATTGTTTGGAATCTATTGTTTGGAATCGATCCAGTCGTGAACGGTTGTCTGCGAAGGGTTGCGATAGCATGTGATGAGTCCTTGGCTACTGATTGTTGTTACTTGGTTTGAAGGTTTGGCTGTCATGCGAAAATTGCTGTTCTTTGTTTTGCTGATTTTTGCTGGATGCCCTGGAGTCGATGTTGATGGTCCGCCGGTGGTCACGGTGCCAAAAGAAACGCTGGTTGAAGCGAGGAGCGGTTTCACGACGGAGATTGTTAAAGAAGGCGATGCTGCCAGCCCACCAGACAAACCGAATGGCGATCTGTTTGAACTGATTGACTATCAATCCCCGGTCGGGCCACTGGCTGCCTACGTGTCGGTCGATCCCGGCGACGGACGAAAGCATCCGGCGATCGTGTGGATTACGGGCGGCGATAACAATTCGATCGGCAACGTGTGGTCGCCCAGAGGCCGTGACAATGATCAATCGGTGAGTGCGTTTCGCAAGGCCGGCATGGTGGTGATGTTTCCTTCGCAACGCGGTGGCAATGATAACCCCGGCAAACGCGAGGGGTTTTTCGGCGAGGTGGATGATGTGTTGGCGGCGACGGATCATTTGGCGAGTTTGCCGTACGTTGACCCGAATCAAATTTATCTCGGCGGGCATAGCACCGGCGGTACGTTAGCGATGTTGATCGGAGCCAGCACGGATCGTTATCAGGCGGTCTTTTCGCTGGGGCCGGTTGCTTCAGTCGATCAGTACGGCGGCGATTATGTTTATTGTGATCGAACCAAAACCGAGATCGATTTGCGTTCTCCGATTAAGTGGCTGCATTGCGTTTCAAAACCAATGTTTGTGATCGAAGGAGAAGAAGGAAACTGGGACGGCGCGGTAGAGATCATGAAATCTGCCAATTCGAATCCGAGCGTTCAGTTTTTTGAAGTAAAGGGATACGATCATTTTAACGTCATCGCTCCGGTGGCCGAAGAATTGGCGGACCGAGTCATGCGTGATAAGCTGGACGAGATAACGCAGCAGACGTTTGATCAGCTTAAGTAGCGTTGCAGATCGTTGGGGCAACCTTACCGCTAATAAACGTTTGCAAGGCGTTGCTTGAGACTAAATCGATTCGCGTTTTATTCGCGTCTACTAACGTTTGCGTCGGTTGAGTTAAACAACATTGCGTGTCGGTTATCCATTCAGATAGTGAATGTGGTTGTGGCAATGTATTTGGGCAACGTTACAGCACAGCTAGAACATCGCTAGTGGACATGGGTTTGGAGAACATCGGGAAGTCGAACTTGAGGGCGTTTGCGTGTTCTTCTTCGCTAGTTGCGGCGACCATGTCGGTGACGGTGATGACTTCGTAGCCGTTTTCGTAAGCGGTTCGCATCGTCGATTCGACGCAACAGTTAGTAAGAAAGCCGCCTAGGATTACGGTCGTGATGCCTTTGCTGCGGAGCATGAAGTCTAGGTTTGTGGAGGCGAATGTGTCGAGCCCGCGTTTGCCTTCGACGACAATGTCGCCGTCTTGAGGTTCGAGTTCGTCGCAGATCGCGGAGCCCCATTCGCCTTTTACGAACGCGTTGCCGTCGACGACGCCTTTGAGGATTCCGTAGGGATGGTTGGTGATTTCGATGTAGCCAGGGCTAAAAGCGATTGGAGCATGCATGATCGTGACGCCTGCCTCACGCGCCTTGGCGGTCAGCTGTTGGGCTTTGCTGAGCATGTTCGTTGAATCCATGACGTCTTTTACGGCGCCGTGAAGCACACCGCCTTCGGTGGTGAAATCGTTTTGAAATTCAATCAATACGACTGCGGTTGTTTCAGGGTTGAACTTGGTCATGATGGTTTGTTAGTTGTTAGTTGTTAGTTGTT
>JALZWN010000206.1 GCA_023300235.1 Mariniblastus sp. | reverse complement strand
TTGCCTCAGTTAATTGCAGCGGGTTAAAGCGGGTTGCAGCGGGAAAGCAAATCAAACACGTATGAAAACGCCCAACCACTAAACCAAACCCCACTTCTTCCTCAATCCCCATTCGACGCCCAATAACAACACGAACACGCCCAAAAACAAACTCGCGTCCGTCATCTTCTCTCCCAACCGCCAACTGGTCGGGATCTCGATCTTCTTAATCGGCGGGTTGGCAATGTAATCGTCCAACAACTCCGACAACTGCTCCGGTTGAATTGCCACGCCACCATAATCAGCCGTTTGACTGGCCAGACGAGCCATCTGCTGGGGGTTGGCAGCAGGATTGGCCTTTTCCTTATCGCGGTCCAAAACCACAAACTCACGTTCGCCTCGACCCACAAAATTGCCGTCCTTGGTGGCTTCAATCACAATCCGATGCAAACCAGAATCCCCGACCAACTCACGATTCATCTCGCAACGATAACCTTCCCCGTTCGGCACGATCGCGATCTTCTCCTGAGTACCATTGGGCTGCTGCAAGATCGCTTTAAAATCCACCCCCGGCACAAAGTCACCCGTCGCCGTTCTCACATTCACGCCAAATCGAATTCGCGAGTTCGGAGTAAAACGGCGTTTGGTTAAATCGATCGTTAAATTCTGATCGTTCTTTGAATCCCAAAACGCCAGATACAAAACCAGCTGCCGCCAAAACTGATCAAACTCTTTTCGTTTATCATTCATCCGCCAACGCCAAGTCGAATCGCCCGCGAACGCCAACACACGCCCGCCGACATTCGACGAAATCAGAATCGGATACTTTGCTTCATCATCCGATTCCAAAAACACCGCCACCGTCGCAGCTTTTTTGGGCACCAACCGGTTCGCCCCAACCAACGGCGGCAACTCCCGCCAAACGTCCTTGCTCGACCCCGTGTCGCTAATCCGAGTCAAAAAGTGATCGCGAGAAGGAACCAACTTAATCGGCCGGTCGATGTGCAGCTCCTTCAGAATGTCCGCTTCGAAAGGCTGAGTCTCACTGGCTTTCATTTCCACCGGCAGCAGATCCGCCAGCGGCGTGTCCGCATACCCACCAGCCCCGAAACTGTGCGTGCCACCCAGCATCAACAGCCCCTTGCCGCCGCGCACGGCTTCGGCCAGTTCCGCCAAAGGCCCTGACTTTTCTCGCTTGTTCCATAACGCTCGCGAATCGACATTGCACAAAATATAAACGTCGTAACGAGTCTCGTCGGCGAAGTCTTCCGCCAGATCACGAACCGGCCACTGTCGGTCGCGAACATCCGCACGCGGCGTGTACAACGGTCGGAATTGCATGTCTACAAAATCTAAAGCCGGCAACGAATCACGCAACGCCCGTTGTTCCCAGCCCAGCGAACCGGCCAACAACAACACTCGCATGCCCTTATCCCGAACGGTCAAAAATCCATCCAACGAGTTATTACGAATCGCAACTTCGCCCTCCATCGGCACCGCTCGAACCGAAATCCGATACTCGCCGGGCTCCGTCGGACGATACTTCAATCGCACGTTCATTTCTTCGTATCCCGAACTGGGCCGAACGAGATCTGAAGCCACCACGGTTTCGGTTGATCCGTCACTGATCACCAAATCGACTTTGATGTCTTGATTCGTGTACCCCCGCGCCACCAGCGTCGCCAACGCATTCAAATCGCTATTTTTGTTGACCACCATTTGTTCGGCAAAGCTGGTGATCGCCACATCGGCCAACTGGCCAGAACCGACTGCCGTCCCCAGCGGCACCGCGATCAAAGGCGATTCCATATCGTTGAGCGTATTCACGGCGTCGACCATTTCGATGTCCGGATCCAAAACGTTTTGCACGCCATCGCTCAGCAACACCATCGCCAGCAAACGTCGATCGCGAACGCCAAGCAACGCATCCAGCATCGGCGTCCCGATATCCGTTTCGCTGCCGGTCGGTTCTTCGGGCAACTGCACGACACCATTTTCGGTTTCCAGTTGTAATAGCTCGTTGTCGAACTGGTAAAACTTGACTTCGATCTGCTTTTCGGCCAGTTGATCGAACCGCGACTGGTTCGCTCGGATCACTTCTTTGACGGCGTTCCAACGAGTCGAATTGTCTTCGATGTGAGGCAAGTCCATGGAACGAGAAACGTCCATCGAAACGATCAAAACTCCGGCTTGGTTTTGTTCGACCTTGTCAACACAGCCCGGCCTCAACAACGCCAAAAACGCCATCCCCAACACGCCCAGCCGCAACAACGAAAGCGTCATGCGTTGGCGAAATTCAATTTTTGCAAACGATGGCCCCACGAACAGCATCAACACAGCCACTGCGGCGATGACGAGCATCATCGGGCTGCTGAAAATTGGTTGAAAGGTAAGGCTGTCCATTGAACGGAAAACGTTTGGTTATAGTTGCATTAAGTTGAAAAAATATAGTCTAACGGCCAGCCGGAAGGCGTCGGTACTTCAGTCCAACGGCCAGCCCGAAGGCGACCGTGCTTCAGTTTAACGGCCAGCCGGAAGGCGACCGTGCTTCAGTTTAACGGCCAGCCGGAAGGCGACCGTGCTTTCAAATTCAACCACCGACCATCTTGCGTTGCGTTTCATCACGCCCCTAATAAAAACGATTGGACATCAAATACTCCAACCCCAAAATCAAAAACATCATCACCATGATAAACGGATACAACTCCTGCCCGCGTCGCGTCGTGCCTTGCTGCCGAGTAATCTCGCTCTTGTCGGTCGCCAGTTGGTATCTCTCCGGCCCTAGAATCTCATCCAAATCGCCCGCACCAATCCGAGTCAGATCCGTCGCCGCTAAAGGCAGATTCGAACTAAACCCTCGCAACATAACCTCTTCATCAAACACGCCACGGTACCGATAATGCCCCGGCGAATCATTAAAGCGAAACCGGATTTGGTTATCGACCGCATTCAAATTGGTCGGAGGCTTATCGTCGATTGGCGAAAATACTTGGTAGCTATCGGGAAACTGTCGCAAATCATTTTGCAGCGTCGATATTTGCCCGACCTTAACATTCAACGAATCCGCATCCGACTGAACCAAGTGCGTCACGATGCCGCGCAGTAATAAATAATAAGGCACCGGCTTCAACCCGGTCCCACCCAGCAGCAGATTCCACGACTTGCGATCAGAGTAGTAACCACGTTCGGTCACCGGCGTCGTCATCGTCAACACACGCCCCTTCCCCAACACTCGCTCGACAACCGCCGGTTCACGATTGGTATACCGCATTAAGGTTTGCGTCGGCGGCGAATCGGCGGCCGCATCCACGACAAAGCCCCAAAACTTTGTGATCGGAAAACGATTCCACAAAATCGACGTCTCGGATCCTTGAATCGGTTTAAAAATCGGATGCGACGTTTCCTCGGGAGGACTCAACACCAATTGATCCGTTTCGTCGTACCACTGTTGTTCAAGCTTTCCCCCGATGACTCGCTGAGCAATCTCGGAAGTAAAGGCGGCATCGATGTATCCGTTATTGTTTGCATTGGGTCCCAGAAACAATCCCAGGCCGCCACCGTTTTCAACAAAGCGTTGCAGCGCCTCCCACCGGTCCTCGCCGATCGGCTTTGGATCCAGCACAAACACCGCATCGAACTGACCAAAATCTTCCATCTGATCAAACTCAACCTGCGTCGCCACCTGACACTCAAACCGATTCGTTCCCGCCGCCACACTTCCGCGCGGCGCCAGCAAACTCACCATCACCTGCGCATCGACGTTGCTCGGATGAACCACCAACGTGCTCCGCGGCGTACTCACTCGAAACGTAAAGTACCGCCGATCATCGACCGCCAGACCATCCTGACCTTCGATGGAAACCGAACCGTGATAAGTTCCCGTCGTCAGCGGTTGGCTAAACGCAAACTGCACGCCGGCGGTTCCGTCTTCCCGCACGTCAATCACCTTCGCCTGCGGCAAAAACATCTCCGTCGGGAACAACGTTTTTTGGTCTCGAACCACCGGCCGCGACGCATCGATTTTTTCGACCTCCAGTTTCACCGTTCGCTGCCCTGCACCGCCCGAACGCCGAATCTCAGTTCGCAGATTCAACCTACCCTTGGCCGAAATTTCGCTGGCCGAAAGCTGCAACGGCGCCAACGAATAATTACTCGGCGATTCAACGCCAACATCGATCACGAACAAACTGTACTCGGGATAGCGTTTCAACTGCCGCAGCAGCTTTTGAGTATTCTCTCCGGTCCAACTTTCGGTCGTCAGGTCCGTCACGATGTAAATTTCTTTGCGTTCCATGCTCGACGTCTCCAGCAACTCCAATCCTTCGGCGATCTTCGACGGGATTTTCACGCCCGAAAAGTTCGTCCTCAGCTTGGCCACTCGTCGATCCGCCGCCCCAACGTCCACACTAAAAAACACACCGTCCGCATTCGTCGGCGCCACGCAAACCTGGCTATCGTTTGGAAACTGCGTCACCAACCACTGGCCGATCGCCTGGGACTTTTGCAAACGCGTTTCGTTTTCAAACTCCAATTCCATCCGCGGCGAGGCATCCATCACGATCAACGCCGCCACCGGTGCTTGCCGGTCCCCGATCAAATTGGTTTCTTCCGAATTAAAAATCTTACCAATCGAAATCGCCCCAAACGCAAGATGCCCAAACAACACCGCACCCAAGATCCCGATCAACAACCAGTTTTTCTTTTCACGAAAAAACGCCGCCGCGGCCACCAACGCAATGATCAGCCCGCTCAGCCCCACCCCGCCCAGCGCCAACCAATTCCCCAGCGTGCTCGACGCCACCGACGGACCGGCAAGCGCAATCGCCAACAACGCAATCAGCAAACAGCGAACCAGCAACAACGCGACGTGTTTCAGCCGCATGCGTGAGCGAGTGGTTTGTTGTTTTTGTTTCAAAAACCGCAGCGCCGGAAAATCGACCGACACCGGTTTCGGTTGAAACATAAAGTGCAAAATAATCGGCACGCACAGCAGCAACCCACCGACGCCCAAGATACCCAGATTCGCCCAAGTCATGGCTAACCCCGCGCTCGGCGACTGTGCAGGTATTCGATCAACGCTTTGTCGAATTGCATGCTAGTATCGATCGGCACGTAGTCGATCCCGACTCGGCTACAGTTCTTCGCAAGATCGTCACGGAACGCAGCGATCTGAGCCAAATAACCTTTGCGATGGCCCTCTGCGTCAATCTTCAATTCCTCATCCGTTTCCGGATCACGCATTTTGAACACGCCTTGAAACGGGAAATTCACTTCCGCTTCGTCCAACACATGAAACAAAATCACGTCGTGGCCGGCATGCTTCAAACGATAAAGCGCATCCAAGGTTTCCGTTTCGTCCACCAAGAAGTCCGAAAAGATCATGACCAACGATTTGTTTTTAAACATCGATATCATCTGGCCGACGCTGTGTTTAAAATCCGTCGTGCCGCTTGGCTCCAGATTCGACAGCAACGATAACAAATTCCCCAACTGCGTGCGTTTTGATTTCGGCGGCAAACTCTGCCGAATTCGATCGTTAAAAGTAATCAAACCAACGGGATCTTGCTGCGAAATCATCAAGTAGCCCAGCGACGCCGCCAAACAAATCGCGTAGTCAAATTTCGTCAGCTCTTGCTGGTACGTGTAGCCCATACTGTGGCTCAAATCCATCGCCAAAAAACCGGTGATGTTGGTTTCGGATTCAAACTTCCGGACGTAGTACTTATCGGTTTTTGCGTACACCTGCCAATCGATGTCTTTCAGGTCATCGCCGTGGCTGTACTTTCGGTGCTCGCTAAATTCAACGCTAAACCCGTGAAACGGACTCGCGTGCAAGCCGTGCAAAAACCCTTTGACGACGAACTGAGCGCGCAGGTCCAGCCGTTTGATTTGGTTGATGACTGAAGGCTTGAGGTACTTTTCGACCGCCATTACTTCTCAAATTTTGGAATAGCTGGCTGAGGAATCTCTTTGAGCAACCGATCGATGATCGCCTCGACGGTCATCCCTTCGGCTTGTGCTTGGAAGTTTGTACTAAGTCGGTGCCTTAACACAGGCACGGCAACTTTTTGAATATCTTCGATCGAAACCGAAAACCGCCCCGCCATCGCAGCGATCGCTTTACCGCCAGCAATCAAAAACTGCCCCGCTCGCGGCCCCGCGCCCCAGTCGACTAACTCCTGAATGAACTCAGGAGTGTCAGGTTCGTTAGGCCGAGTCGCCCGTACGATCCGGGCGACGTACTTGATGATGTACTCGCTAACGGCGACCGAGTGCACAAGCTTTTGCAAGTTAATGATCGCTTTGGCGGATAGTACCTTGCGGACTTCTGGTTTTTCATTGCTACTGGACGCGGCCAGGATTTTTTCTTCCTCGTCGGCCGTTGGGTAGCCGACTTTGATGTTAAACATGAACCGGTCAAGCTGAGCTTCAGGCAGCGGGTAGGTTCCTTCTTGCTCGATCGGGTTTTGAGTCGCGATCGTAAAAAACGGCGGCGCCAGGTTGTAGGTCGTGGTGCCGATCGTGATCTCGCGTTCCTGCATCGCTTGCAACAAAGCGGCTTGGGTCTTGGGCGGCGTTCGGTTAATTTCGTCCGCTAGCAGGATGTTCGTAAAGATCGGGCCTTCGACAAACCGGAAATGCCGTTTACCTTGATCGTCTTCTTCCAAAACGTTCGTGCCGGTAATGTCCGACGGCATCAAGTCAGGCGTAAACTGAATCCGCTTGAAGTTCACGTCCAAGATTTTTGCGATCGTGCTGACCATCAATGTTTTGGCCAACCCCGGCACGCCTTCCAACAGACAATGCCCACGCGTAAAAATCGCCGCGAAAACTTGCTCGACCACCTCGTGCTGGCCGACGATCACTTTCCCGAGTTCCTGCTCCATCACCTTCCGGTGCTGACTAAATTCTTGCAAGACATCACCAAGGCTACGTTGCTTTCCCGACACTGTTGCTCCCTAAAGATGACGAAGACGGCTTGGATCGTTGCGTCCGAAAGTCGCCTGTTGAGCTGTTATTGTAGATATTTGCCGCTCACTCGGCAACGCGTCCGCGAGGCCTTCATGAACGTTCGGCAGCCGAAGCCCGACGAGCGTTAGTGAGTTTACCGTAGCGGTCGAGCCTACGAGGAGCCTGCCAGGACGCTGCCAGGACGCTGCGATTTCTGTGGACGCCCTGCCCTTCACGACTCGCAACCTAAATAGGACGCAACGATCCTATCGGCTTTATTTTTCTATTACACATTTGGGGCAGTGAATAAAACTTTAACCACGAATGAACACGAATGCCCGCTTGGAAATTCGTGTTTATTTGTGTTCATCCGTGGTTAAATTTCCTATCTGGCACATCCAAAAAACCAGACTCCTTCTTAACACGTGACAGTTCTAATATAGCCAGACCTCCCAGTCGCCTCAGCCTCCGGCGACTGCGTCATCACACTCGCGGCCTAATCACCGCCTACTCCACTCGGTTTTAGCTTCGCCATTGCCTCCGTCACCGTGCCCCCCAACAAAACCGAACTCCCTGTTTTACCGATTGATTGCATGCGCTAGAATACACGGGCGGTTGAATTGGCGTAGAAAAACCAACCACTCAATCCGCGTTTGCCGAACCCATTTATATCCGTCGAGCCCAAAATGAATCGCTTCTACCGCATTGTATCCAACGCGACGATCGTTCGGGTTTGTATCGGGTTGTTAATTTTGGCAACCATCTGCCAATTCGGATCGCCAAACTGCCTCGCCCAAGCAGCCAAAGACCAGCTAACCGCCGAAAAGGTGCGCAAAGCGATCAACCGCGGCGTCGACAATTTAAGAAAACGCCAAAAGGCCAACGGCACCTGGTCCGGGCAAAAGGGCTACGACGGCGGCACGACCGCTTTGGTCGCACTGGCGTTGCTGAACGCCGGCGAGTCCCCGGCGTCCCCGCAAATTCAAAACGCGATCAAAGTCATCATGGCGATTCCGCGCAACAAAACCTACGAAGTTTCGTTGCGAGTGATAGCCTTGTCCGCCGCCGACCCAACCGCCAAACGTTACCGAGCAACCATCCAAGGCGACATCAAGTGGTTGCTGGAAGGCCAATCGGCTGCCGGTGGTTTTAACTATGGTGGTCGAGGAGGAAACGACGGCGATGGGTCCAACAGCCAGTTCGCGTTGCTGGCCCTTAGCGAAGCCAGCAAATACAACCTTGTCATCCCCAAAGAACATTGGCAGCGGGCGAAAAGTTATTGGTTTGGTTTGTACTCCTCAAAAAGCGGCGGCTTCGGCTACAACACAGGCGGCGAAACAACCACCGGCAGCATGACCTGCGCCGGCATCGCATCGTTGATCATTATCCGCGAACACCTATTTGATTTGGATGAACTCGCAAACGGAGACACCGCGATCTGCTGCGGCGGCGCCGCCGATGACATCCAACCAAAACTCGACGCAGCCTTCCAATGGCTGGCCGAACGCTTCACCATCAAAGCAAACCCCACCGGCAATAACACTCAATCTCGAAACCGTTTCTATTTCATGTACGCACTCGAACGAGCCGGACGGTTTTCGGGGCGGCGGTTTATCGGCCCGCACGATTGGTACCGCGTCGGCGCTGCCGATCTCGTGAAAGCGCAACGATCCAGTGGCGCATGGGGAGCAACGAACCGAGGAAAAGCTCAATTTGGCGAATCCTATGAAACGATCACGACTGCGTTTTCGCTACTGTTTTTATCCAAAGGAAAACGCCCCGTCGTGCTCGGCAAATACGACCACGGCGTCGCCGACTGGGACCAACACCCACGCGGCATTCACTACCTGACTCGCAGCATCGAAAAAGACTGGAGCCGCATCGAAAAAGATTTCAACCTAAAACTTAACTGGCAAACCGTTCGAGCCAAAGACGCGACGACCGACGACCTGTTCGAAACGCCCGTGCTGTTCATGTCCGGCCGTCAAGCAATCGGCTTGGACGCCAAACAAAAAGAAACGCTAAAAGAATACATCGAAAACGGCGGCTTCCTGTTCGCCGAAGCTTGCCAAGGCGACGGCTGCGGCGACAACGCTCCTTACGATAACGCGTTCCGCAAACTGATGGCCGAACTTTTCCCCGACAGTCAACTTGAACCTTTAGCTGCCGACCACGCGATCTGGAAAGCCCAGTACGATCTACCGCCAAGCCGCACGTGGCCACTGCTAGGCCTTCAAGCCTGCTGCCGTACTAGCGTCGTTTATTGTCCAGCAAACTTGAGCTGTTACTGGGCGCTCAATCGCCCCGGAGTCCAACAGATCGATGGCGCGAATCCGCGTCTGCTCAGGAAGATCGAATATTGTAAACAAGCTGGATCAAATGTCGTCGCTTACGCCACCGGCCGACAACTCAAAGAACGACTCGACACCACGGTCGTCGACAAACGAGCCACCAGTGTGCTGAGCGATCGAGCGTTGGTGTTGCCCAAACTTGCCCACAACGGCGGCGCTGATGACGCTCCCAACGCCTGGGGGAAGATCCTGAAAGAGCTAAGCCTGAGCGCGGGTCTAGAAGTCAAAGCCGAAAAGAAAATGATCCCCGCGGACATGGAATCGCTGGCCGACCATCCGTTTGTGTTCATGCACGGCCGAAGCAAGTTTTCGTTTTCGGACAAAGAACGAACTGCGATTCGCAAGTACCTCGAGCTGGGCGGTTTCATTTTTGCCGATTCAATTTGTGCATCGAAAGAGTTCACCGATTCCTTCCGTTTTGAGATGGCAGAGATTTTCGGACAAGACATCCTCGGCGCGATCCCGAAAGAGCACGAGATCTGGACCAGCGATAAATACGGCGCCCCGATTAAAGATCTCGTGCTTCGTATCAAAGACGCAAATGGCATATTCCCCGCCAAACCCCCTCGAATCGCCGCGCCCCAACTGGACGGCATCACCTTCGACGGTCGCTTGGTCGTTTTGTTCAGCCACTACGACTTAAGCTGTGCATTAGAAAACACCTCCGTCTCCGACTGCGACGGCTACACCCGCGAACACGCGGCGCTGATCGCTCGCAAGATCGTGCTTTACTCCCTGTTAAGCGACTCCAAGCCCGCCCCATAGTCGCCCCAGGTGTTCTGGTAGCCCGACACGTTACGGCTTGCTGGCTTAGCTGCTTTGGCGAAGCCTAAAAAATGTGGTGATGGGCTTCCAGCCTGTCTTACGCGCTGCCCCATGCAAATGACTAACTAGCAGCCCATCACCACAGTTCCTCGCTAACAGCGCGAACCCGTGAAAATCTTCGCTGACGCGTCGGGCTACCAGCCACCCATATTCAGCAACTCACCTGCCCTACCCCTCCAGCACCAGTCCGACCAACTCCCAACCTCGCACCCTCGTCGCCTCATCCACCTGCCTCGCTAGCAACCCCCGACCCGCATCAAACCACTCAACTTCAGCAGCTTCGCCACACTGCTAGCACCTCTGCGAATCACCCTCTCGCACTCAAACCAATTTCTTAATTGAGTTTCTTCCGCCACCCGACGATAAGAAACTTTGTCGGTTGTAATTGTTATGCCGAACACGGAGAGTCTGCCCGTCTTGTCACTGAAACCGCTCATGAGTCGTCTTTTCAAAATCAGAATGATCATCTGCGCTGTCATCGCGGCTATCGCCGTCATCACCAGCCCGCAGCAAAACCGTGCGCAAGCTCAGACGCCCGAAGTTCAATATAAACTCGCCGCCGGATTCTACGAACGCGGCCAATGGGAAGAAGCAACCGCAGCTCTCAACGACTTCATCGCTCGCCACCCAAACGGCCCGCAAGCACCTCAAGCGACGTTCTTTTTAGCCGAAACGCTGATGCAACAACATCAGTTCAAAGCTGCCTACCTGAGCTACCAAAGCTTTCTCACGCAATTCGCGACGCACCCGTTGGCAGTCCGAGCGATGTTCCGAATGGGCGAGTCCGCCTTTCGCGACAACAACACACAAATCGCCATCCGCATGCTCGAAGAGTTCTCTCGCAAACACCCGCAACACGACCTAAACCAATACGCATTCAGTTACCTTGGCCAACTTCGCCTCGTCAAATCCGAACCGCAACTTGCTCAACTGGCCTTTGAACGATCGCTGCAAAACTACCCCAACGGAGCAATGTCGGCCGAAAGCCGTCTCGGTTTGGGCAACGCGTTAATGAAACAAGGTTACATCAAAGACGCAAAACGCCTGTTCGAATACTGCGTGACGCAAACCGTCGATCAACCTTCGATCGCCGACGAAGCTCAGCTGCAACTTGGCCTGCTGGCGTTGTACCAACAACCCGCCGACCACACCGAAGCACGAAAGCGATTTTCAACGGTCGCCGAAAATGCGGCCAGTTCAACCATTCGCGCCACCGCGATTCTCTCATGGGCTCGTTCGATCGGGGAAACCAAACCCGCCGAAGCCTTTAATTTGCTCGAACCGGTCGTTGGCTGGGAAGTCCCTGTCGGTATCAAAGTCGACCTGCTAATCGAAACCGCCATCGCGGCCTCAAAAACCGACCGAACCGAAATGGCCCTCGGCTACCTCAAACAAGTCCGCGCGATCAAACCGCTCACCAAGAAAGTTCTGGACGCCGTTCGTTTTGAAATGCGATTATTAGAATCGCAAGACCAAATCCAAACCGCCATCGAACTCGCCGACGAATTCAATCTAGCAGTTGAAAAGCGGACGTTGATCGCGACCAACCAAGAAGCTACCGGTCGCCAGCAATACACCGACGGAAATTTCGAAGGCTCCCTAGAGACGTTCGGTTTGCTGTTGAAACTGCAAAACACAAAACCCAAACAACAAATGACCTGGCGGTACTTCGAAGCCCTCAACTACATCGGGCTAAAGAAACTACACCGAGCCGAAAGTAGTCTTGGGCGGATCTCGGCTGATTTTAGCGACGACAAGCTGAAGTCGTTGGTCCAGTTTTGCAAAGGCTCCGTTAAATTTCGGTTAGAAAAATACTCCGCCGCGATCCCGCACTTTCAAAAGTACCTCAACACCGACCTAGAACCAAACGACAGACGCAACGCAAAACAAGAACTTGCGATTTGCTTTGCCAAAACCGAAAACATCGTTGAAGCTGACTTGCTCCTAGATTCTTTGGTGAACCAAAACGGCATCGGCCAAGCAGACCTGAACGACGAACTCGAAACGATTGCCGAATTGCTCGCCGAAGCGGCTCAACAACGGCAAGACGATACGATCTCCGCGAAGTGGTACACGTTCCTGAAAGAAAAAAGCGGCGACGAAGATCGACGCAATCGAGCCGACCGTTGGTTGCTAGTTCGCACCCTCGAAACTCCGATGGAGCAGCAAACGCTGGCGACCTTCACAGAGCTTTTCGCCCAGCATCCGCAAGACGCTCGACTCATTACCACCGCAGTCGAAAACGCAAAACAATACGAATCTGACAATGACACTGCCGCAGCCATGCAATGGTACCAACTGGCGTTGGAAAATTCACCCGCAACCAATGTCGACCTTAACGGCGGCGTCAAAATCAAAATCGCCAAACTGGCCTCCAGCCTCGGCGGAACGGCAACCTTAACGATCGCCAAAACGAATCTGGAATCGTGGCTACAGAACCCAACCAACGATGAGACGCTTAAGGCCGAGGTCTTGTTTCAACTGGCTTGGATTTACCATGACCTAGGCGACTTATCAAAATCGCTCGCCACCTTTGAACAAGTCGCTACCCAACACCCCGACAGCAAGTACTGGCCCGACGCGGCATATCGCGTTGCAAAGCAAAAAGTGTCGACCAGGAACAACGTCGCCGCAAAAACACTCATCGACAAAATCCTCGCTGTCAATAATCTACCCGCCGCCATCGAAGCTCGCACTCTTTTCCTTTCAGGCAAGGTCGCCTTCGCTCAGCAAGACTGGCCACAAGTCGAATCCGCGATGCTCGCTTTTTCCGCCAAAGCATCCAGTGAAACAACCAAGCTCACGGCCAAGTACTTCACCGCGGAAGCACTTTTCCAGCAACGCAAAAACGACCTAGCCTTCGAGGCCTTCAACGAACTGCACCGCAATGTCGCTTCACTGCCGCCCCAGTATCAGCCGTGGATCTGGCTCCGCAAAGCCAGCCTGAACCTCGCCGTTGGCGACATAACGAATGCCGCCAAACTGGCGTCACAAGCGAAAGAACGCTTCACCCATTTCAACTCGCGTTTCGAATTCGACTACTTGATCGCACGCGGATTGGAATCCAAAGGGATGCTAAGCGACGCCCGAAAACAACTCGAAAAAGTTATCGCATCACCGGCCGGCAGCAAAACCGAAACCGCCGCCCATTCTCAATGGCGAATCGCGGAAACATTCTTCCACCAAGAAAAATACAAATTGGCGATCGCGGAATACTACAAAGTTGATTCTTTGTACGCGTTCCCAAAATGGCGAGCCGCGGCGTTGATCCAAGCAGGGAAGTGCCAAGAGCATTTGGCCAACCCTGAAAACGCAAACAAGTTGTATCAACAACTGCTCGATCGATACCCCGATAGCGAGTTCGCCGCTGAAGCCCAGGGGCGGATGAATCAGCTTAAAACCGCTAACGCTAAAACGCCTAACGCTAAAACGACTAATCGCTAAAACGGCCAATCGTTAAAACGGCTAATCGCAAGCCACAACGCACACACTAAGGATTGATTTCGGAAACGTAATTATGAAGATCAAAGAAAGTCGACAACTTCGAATCAGAGTCGTAGCGTTCATCGCCATCTTGGCGTTAGCGATCGTGACTTCGACGACGTTAGCCCAAACAGAATCTGGTTTTGAAACCAGCGGCTTCAATGTCGAACCCGTGGCAACCGTCGCGCCCGTCCCTGACGCCGCCGCAACCGAGTTAACGACCAACGCCAGTCCACGACTGACAGACATCCTGCGTAGCGGCGGCCCGCTGATGATTCCGATCGGGCTGTGCTCGTTCTTGCTGGTCGTGTTCACGTTCGAGCGGTTCATCAGTTTGCGACGCCAGCGAATCATTCCAGGCACCTTCACCCGCAAGTTTTTGACGCAATTGAACGAAGGCGAATTAACCCAAGAAACGGCCACCGGAATCTGCGACCGCGACGATAGCCCGATGGCTCGCGTGTTCAAAGCCGGCGTTCAAAAATGGGGCAAACCCGCCGTCGAAGTCGAACAAGCGGTTCTGGATGAAGGCGAACGAACTTCCAATCGACTGCGAAAGTACCTGCGACTGATCAACGGTGTAGCCACGCTTTGCCCACTGTTCGGTTTGCTCGGAACAGTCCTCGGAATGATTCACGCGTTTGATTCAATCGCGTCCGCCAGTGCAACCGCGGTCGACCCAAAAACGTTGATCGCCACCGGTATCAGTCAAGCGTTACTCACGACCGCGGCGGGTTTGTCCGTGGCGATCCCAGCGTTGATCTCGTACTTGTTTTTTACCAGTCGAGTCGACAAGCACATCATGGACATCGATGCACTTGGAATGAAGGTCGTCAATTTGGTTTCCGCAGAAGCCATGGCGACTACAAAAACCAAAACAACTCGTACCGCTCGATCAAAAGCAGCTTAAAGGCGACCCAATCATGCCCTTGAAAATCGAACGCGAAGACCAGAACGCCATCAACTTGACACCGATGATCGACATCGTTTTCTTGCTGATTATCTTCTTCATGGTCAGCACTAAGTTTAGCGAACTCAACGAAGTCGAACACGATATTTCGATCAACGTGCCAGCCGTTTCAGACGCCTCCGCATTGACGTCGGCGCCGAACAAGCGTTTGGTCGAAGTCGCCAGCGACGGATCGCTCAAACTTGACCAACGACAAATCACTTTGGTCGAACTCGGCACCAAACTGTCCGCCGCTCAACGACAATACCCAAAACTGGGCGTCGTAATTCGCGGTGACGGCCACAGCGATTACCAGCACATAGCGGCTGTTCTTGCGACATGCCGCAAAGCACAGATTACCGATCTGAACCTAAAAGTCCAACAAGCCAGTCGCGGCACCAACTACAAGTAACCCGCCATGTCTCTCGCCATGACAAAATCCGCCAAACGAATTCTTTTCATCGGCCGAGACAATCGATCACAGGAAATCCAATGTTAGATATCGACCGCTGGTTTCAAGCTCTATTTGATGTATTCAACTCGACCAACTTCCAACTCGTGTTGCTGGTGGGTTCTGGGATTTTGGCGGTCAGTCTACTGCTGTTGGCAATGACGCACTGGGGGCAGTCTCGACCGGTCTGGAAATGCGTCGTGTTGTCGTTTGTCGCGCATATCCTGTTGATGGGCTATGCCTATGGTACGCGTTTGCTCGGCCCAATCCCCACTGCTGCCGAACATGCCGATCACGAAACGGACGACATCCTCAAGGTCAGCTTGATGGATGATACGGATTTTGAACCGTTCACCACGCCCGAAGTGGAAGCGAACGGCAGTTTCGAAATCGAAGCGACCCGCGAACCCAGTCACACCAAAATCGCAACGCCTGATGTACAGATTCCTGACTTGGAACCGTTGGTTCGGCCCAACGTCGACACAGAGTTTGTGATTGAAACCAAGATGCCCGAACCGTTGCCGGCCGCAGCCCAATACCAACCGAAGAACCAATTTAGGCTGACCAAATCGGTCCACAAGTCGATCCCTCAATCAATTCCTGAAACTCTGTCCAAACCGGAAACGTTGCTTGAGAACATTCCATTTGATAATGGCTTCGAACAACAACTAGCGATGATGCCAAAAGGAAGAATCGTTGACCCGGAAACGATCCAAGTCGAACGCGAGCAATCCGCTGCCTCGGCACCGCAGGAGCTTGAGATCGAATTTGGCGGCGATTTGGCCCGAACGGAAATCGCCCCCGACCCAGCCGCTGCACCAAACACGAATTCATTTGCGGTTCAAGAAAAAAGCTTAGTCCCACGCCTGCCCGAAAAAGTGGCTCAACCTGAATCGGCGTCTCCGTGGAGCAACGTGGCCGTGCTAAAACCGATCCCTCGTCCAAACAACCGCTTGCGCAAAGTCTCTCGTACTCAACGGCTTGGCGATGGCAAACCCGTGCCACGTATTTACTCCCTTCGAACGCAGGATTCTAGACTTACAATCGCTCGTCAAAACGGCGGCACCATCGAAACCGAACGAGCCGTCGACAATGCCTTGCAATGGCTGGCGACCAACCAAGAAAATTCCGGACGTTGGAACCCTCAACAGCACCAATCCGGCCGCGAGGACCGCGTGTTCGGTCACAACCGCGAAGGTGCCGGCGCGAAAGCCGACGCCGGAATCACGGGACTGGCGACGCTGGCGTTTTTAGGCGCCGGCAACACACACCTCGAAGGCCCGCACGCACAGACGGTTGACCAAGCGTTGAAGTTTTTGATGAAACAACAAAAACCCAATGGTGATTTGTCAGGCAACGCCAAGTTGTTTGCCAGAATGTATTGCCACAGCATGGCGTTGCTGGCGTTGAGCGAAGCACTTGCAACGACCGGCGATAATCGCTTATTGGTCGCGGTTCAAAAAGGCGTCGACTTTTCGGTTGCTGCCCAAAACCCCTCCGACGGAGGCTGGCGATACCAACCAGGCGACAGCGGCGACATGAGCCAGTTTGGTTGGCAAGTGTTGGCTTTGCATAGCGCTCAACTGGGCGGCGCTCAAGTTTCCGAAAAGACGTTTGACCAAATGAAGGCCTTCCTGGAATCGTGCTCTTCGGGCATCGACGGGGGGTTGGCTTCTTACCGACCGAAACAACGGCCCAGTGCGACGATGACGGCCGAAGCGTTGTTGTGCCGATACTTCTTGCACCAGCATGTTTCGGACGCAGCATTGATTGAAGCCAAAAAGATGATCTCCCGCGAGGTGCCCAACCAGCAGCACGTCAACATGTACTACTGGTACTACGGCACGCAAGCCATGTATCACGCCGGCGGTCAAGACTGGGACAACTGGAACGAAGCGATGCAGGAAACGCTTCTTCCGACCCAAAAGCGAACTGGCACTCAAGCCGGCAGTTGGGACCCCAACGGCATGTGGGGCGGCTACGGAGGCCGAGTCTACTCAACCGCCACCGCGGCTCTGAACCTCGAAGTCTACTACCGCTACCTGCCAGTTTATTCCGAACTCGCCAAACAGCCAACGTTCCAACTTCGTTAGGATTCGAAGGTCCTTCCTAGAATTCAGCGACCGCCATTCAGGTTTTTGCAACAACGCATCTGAACGGCCTGTTAAAGAAGCTAACTCAGTTGGCTGACAAGCCATCGCTGTCATCAATAGATCCTTTTTTTAGCAACGCATGTTTTGGCTTGCCGGAAAAGGAACGGCAGGCAAAAAATGTGCTGCGGTCTAATTGGAAGTTGGTAAACGGTAAAACCAAAACGCATTCTGGTTTTACCATAGTATCCCAACGACCCAAGCGAGTTAGAATGGGAAACAGAAACACGGTAGCGACCGTCACGGTGCCAACCGTCACGGCAGCGACCGCCCAAAGCAAATACTCCCAAGCTCTTCCCATCAAGCAATTCAACTTGCCAGCTGGCAACAGAAAAAGAACCCATGGCCGATATCGTCAAACAGATCGAAGATCTAAAAGTAGTGCCGGTTGTTGCCATCCAAAACCTTGACGACGCCGAGCGTTTGGCGGACGCTTTGACCGAAGGAGGCATTCCATGCGCAGAGATCACGCTTCGTACCGAAGCCGGGCTTCCAGCGATTGAGTTGCTGGCCAAGCGGTCTGACTTCCTTGTAGGTGCGGGCACAGTTCATAACGCCGATCAAGCGGCCGCAGTCATCGATGCCGGAGCCAAGTTCGTGGTTGCTCCAGGGTTCAACCCAAAGACCGTTGCCAAGTGCATCGATAAAAACGTACCCATCTTCCCCGGCACGTCCAGCCCGACGGATCTTGAAATGGCGATGGAGTTTGGACTGGAGATCGTAAAGTTCTTTCCTGCCGAAGCGATGGGAGGAGTGAAAACCTTAAAGGCGTTTCACGGCCCGTATCACACGATTCGTTTCATGCCTACCGGCGGCGTATCAATGGCGAACCTGAAAGACTACTTGAGCCTGCCGTACGTGATCGGTTGTGGCGGAAGTTGGATGGCCAAAGGTGATTTGATTGCCGCTGGTCGTTTCGACGAGATTACTCGACTGGCCAAAGAAACGGTAGCAATGGTGAAAGAGTTTCAAGCAAACGTTTAGCGTTTCAAACGGGCGCGTTCCAGGCGAGCGCCGAGCGTTTGCCAAATTGTTGGCGGGCTACTGAGACGGCGGAACGGCGAAGATTATTGTTGGTCCATCTGGGTTTATTGTGGGTGATCTGACAAGCAAACATTCGGTTCCCTCGTCACTTTACCGCATGAGGGTGCCATGCTTACGCAATTAGAAAAGGAACATCCCGACAAAGCCCCTTTTGACAGACATGCTCACGGGACTTTCCCAAGAGCACATCCGACGCTTATGCATGCCAGCACCCTGGAGACACCCCTTGCCCTCAAAGCCGTGAAGCATGGCACCCAACCAATGACGAAACGCTTGGAATACCCGCCCGAGTCACAGCAAACCCAGATGAACCTTTATCCTCTGGCCGTGCTGTGTTTTGCCAAAGCTTGCAAATCAGATGAGAGGCCGGAGCATTGTGGTTTCGCTGATAAACGAGGATTACTTTATTGGATGCAGAAGGCCAATACATTCGCGACGCTACGGCATGGACAATACCAGCACGAACGCCCGCGCGAGTGAATCAAGGTTTTAGCTTGATCCCCCACTAGATCCAATCGTTTCCACATTCGCGCTGGCATTTGCGTCCTCATCGCCAACAGACACAGCCAACCGGCTTCGCCAACCTAGTGAACTCCACCTACGCGAAAAACCGGCCGGATGACTTGCAGAGTGTTAAATCGGTAGGGTTTGTCCAAAAATGCCGGCTAGGAGGCTGTTTTTACGAGTTTCGTTCGGGGTTTTGACGGAGATTCGATTGTCTCAAATTGCTTCTGTAGATAAGATTTTGCCACACCCAACGAAAAATCCTCGCGTAGCCTTGGAAGTTTTCGCGGTACCCTCAAGCCTAAGTCTGGTTTAATGGTTGCGGCGACGATTGAGGGTTTCAACTTACGCTGCGGAATTTCATTCAATCGAGAGAAAAATGTTTGGACTTGGAACTGTTGAATTATGTATCATCGGCGGAATCTTTGTGTTGCTGTTTGGCGGTGCAAAACTACCAAGCCTGATGCGTAATCTTGGCCGCAGCGTCAACGAATTTAAGGCTGGCATCAAAGAGCCCGTTGACTCGAAATCCATCGCCGATGGCAACGAAGACGAAGCCACTTAGTGCTCGCTTGCAATTACAAACGATCGCATTCTTCGCGACTTAGGTATATTTAATGGGATTCGGAATACTAGGATTCTGGCCTGGATCAATGGGCATCGGCGAAATGGTGCTAGTTGCCATTGTCGCGGTCGTCCTGTTCGGCGGTCGCCTGCCTGAAGTCGCTCGTACTTTTGGCGGCTACTACAATCAGTTTCGTAAGAGCCTGTCAGACATCCAGAATTCGATCAAAAATGATCTGGACGTCAGCGAAGACATAAACGCGCCGGCGCGGATTCTGCACGACGATCAAGACATCGACGACGAAGACCCGGCTCCTTCTTTTAACCCGCCGCCCGAAGAAGACTAACTCCTTCGGAGCCATGCTGACGACCAAGGTCCTCCAGCACAACTGCGCAGCTCCTTCGGTGGACGTTCACTAAGCGGTTGGAGTTGAATAGACAGGCGTCTTTTTTAGGTAAGTG
>JALZWN010000205.1 GCA_023300235.1 Mariniblastus sp. | reverse complement strand
ACATGTAGCCGGACTCGCCAGAGTTCGGTTTCCTCTGAATCAAACTGAATTCTGGCGAATCCAGCTACCCTAAAGTTCAACATTGACAGACCACTAGGCTGTGGAATGATCCGGCAGATTCTTGATCCAACCGATTCTTGCCACAGGAAACTCTAATACGCAATTGAATCGCGTTCGACAGTTCCGGTTTTCGCAAGCGGCATCGTCACCCCATCGTAACCCCGTCGGGGCTATCGTTGCCTTTCGACCAAACCGGATCACAATTCAAAACCGCTGTACGTCCAGCCTACCATGTTGTTTGATTTTAAAACACTGGCTTGATCTAGCGACCGCCTCGGCCACCACCGCCGCCGCCACCTCGACCGCCGCCACCACCACCGGTTCGGCCGCCTCCTCCGCCAGCACCACCGCCACCGCCAGCGGGGCGACTACCACCACCGGCACCACCTTGTTGGCGAGCAGCATTTCTGATGGCGCTTTGGAGCTGTTGCTGGGCTTGATTGCGGGCGGCGCTTTGCGTTTGATTGCCTTGCGTGTTTGCTCCGCCACTCGAAGCCGCCCCACTTTCTTCTTCACCGGCGATTTTTAACTTTCCCGCATACTTTAGCTTTAACGCTTCCAGCAAAAATTGACCGTTTGCGATCACGACGACCTCCGAGTGAAGCGTTTCTTTTTCGACATCGAGTGATTTAACGATTCCCAAAATGTCTTCGTACATGTATTCCGGACCGGTGACCATCAACACGTTATTGGCCACGTCAGCTCCCAGCACCACGGTCTGCTTTGATCCGGCATCGCCGCCTCCGCTTCCGCCTCCGCCGCCCTTGCCCTTGCCACCGCCGGCAAGCTGCTGCGCGGCTTTCAACATCTGTGCGACTTCGCCACCTGACTGGCCGCCTTGCTGAGCAGTTTGTTCGTTGTAAATCATTTTCGGACGTTGCATCTTAATCAGATCCACCAGCTCCAGAACATCACGATGATAAACTTCGATCATTCGTGTTTTGCCAAACAGCTCAGGCTTCGTCTCGCCTTCGGCTCGATCCCAGTAATCGATCAGATTGCTGATGTATGACAAATCATTAGAAGTTGCTCCGGTCACCCATAGCGTATTGAACCGAATATCCGAACCAAACGTGACATCGCCTTCAAGCCCCGAAATGGCATCCTCGCCACCACCGCCACCCAACAGACCATCAAACAGATCGGCACCGGGTACCATGTTGTTCACGATGCCGGTCAGTGGATTCCCTCCATCGCCACCAGCAGCCCCACCATCACCCAGGCCAAGAATGCCTTCTAGCATTTGTTTCATCTCCGAAACATCGCGATGCCGGAGTTCAAAAAACGACGGCAGTTGAGATTCAGAAGACCCTCCCAAAAAATCTGCAATCGCCGCTTCGATATCGTCAGCAGCGTCCAAGTCATCGGTCTCGACCGCCAATCCATATTCGGTAAACCGAAACTGAATTGGAGCATTCCTCACCGATTGTTTTTTATTGGGTGCTCGGTAATTCGCATCGTTGTTTGCAGCTTCAGCTTCAGCTTCGCTTGCTTGTTGAAACAACATCATGCTCGAAATAAGATTCGCCTTTTCAGCCCCCAACGCCAAAAACGCCAGCGCCGATGCTCGTTGCAAAACACTCGCCGGCTTCTTTTGAAAACTCGCCCCTGACCTCCCCGTCGGTCGGTTATATCGAACGCCGTCCTTCAACGGCAATCCGTCCATCATTTTTTCAAACCGCTCTTGATCACTTGGGACTTCGACTGGCTCGCCCCGCCGTAGACGCTCGCCCAAGCCCTTGCGATCTTCCGGCTGAATCACGTTAAAAGGATTGTCACGCCCTTTGGATTTCAGCAAGTCACCCAAAGCCGGTGCAAGTCGCATTTGATCCTCTTCGGACATCGGAATCATCCGAAAACCCGTTCGAGGACCATCCTCAATCGGTTCGTAGCGATCGTCCAGCTCTTCTGCAATCTTGCGCACCTCAGAAACTTCTTTGGCCGTACCTGAGACAATGATCTGGTTTAGATAAGTGTTGGCCAGCATGACGGGCCCGTTGGCCGGAGCCTCATCGACCAGGCCAGAGCCTTGACGGTATATCTGCTGCAGCACGCCCAACGCATCCGAGACCGGCATTTCCTTCATCCCAACGATGGCAAAGTTCTTTGTGATCGCATCGGAAACCGAAGCCAACGATTCGACAACACGAGCATGATTCTCTTTTCGCCCCAAAACCGTAATCGCTCCCGAAATCTCGTCTTGCTGCATCACAGCGCCACTACCCTCAAGCATCGTGCCGAGCAAATCAAAGGCGAGCTTTGGATCAATCGTGATCGGATAAGTTTTTAGATGAGGTTGCTCTATGTCAACGTCGATGGCTTCCGTGTTTGGATCCGAATCAACCTTGGCAGCGATCATGCTAAATCGATCCAGCATCTGCTTTGTACCGCTAACGAACAGCCGATTGTCCAGCGGCGCGGCGATGATCGAAATCGTTTCTTCTTTGTTCGTTACTTTGCCTGCCGGAATTCCCAATTGTCCGCCAACCACGGCAATGAAGGTTTCGGCGTCTTGAAACTTTAGCTGGTAAGTTAGCAAACCAGGCTGTTTATCGGCCCACTTCTTTTTAGCAGTCGCGATGATGTCGCGAATGTTTCGAAGTCGAGCACCTGTCTCGCGAACCAGCAATTGATTGGATGATTTGAGCGAATGAAAATGCTTCAGATTTTGCGAAGTAACTTGAGACTCGCAATCGCCAATCAAATCCGCGTCATCAAGCTCGCCCAGATGAAACATCACGCTCATGATCTCAAACGCACCACGCTGATCCAAATCCTCGGCTCTAACTTGCTGAACCAACCCATCGCTAACCGCTTGGCTGGTCGGCTTGAGCATCAACATCTTACGGTTGCGAATCAACGTAAAAGGTTCCTTCAAACCTGCCAGCGATCGATTCAACTGATCGAGTGCATCTAACGTCGTGTAGGACTCGTTGTCTTGTAAGCTAAACGTCCCCGTCGGCCAGCGTTCGACATTCTGCAACGAAAAACCAGCTTCATCAACGAACCAATTGATCACTTCTTTCCACTCTTGGTCTCGGAAAGTAAATGTAACCTCGCCGCCTGCAGTGATTTGATTGGCATCCGGGTCGTCGGCCTGGGCCGCAGCAGGCGCGGCTGCCGCCATGGCTGCCTTCATCAGCGTCGCTGCCTTCATGGAAATCGCTGCCTTGGCGGGCGCGGCGGACCTCATGGAAGTCGCCGCTTTTGCGGGAGCCAATGCCCTCAGAGCTGTCCGAGGAAGGCTGTTTTCCGCCTGAAAAGCCATGCATTGAGAGGCCGGTAGCGGGAAAAACAACGATGTTGCCATTATGGCAAGCCAAAGCTTCATGGGAAAACCTATCAATTGAATCGTTCGTAACGAAAGTTACACTACGAAGCGATCATTCGTTGAGTTGCGAGCCTCATTGCCGCACACCACACGATGAGACTAAAATTCTTGTTTGGCATCCCTGCACTCTTGTTTCTTTCGGAATTCTGAGATCAAAATTACCGTCTAAGTCACTGCAACGTCCATGTCCTGTGCCAGCAGCTGTCAATTGGTTGGTTTTTACCAATAAATCAGCCGGGATAACTACGTACTTCATAACCCCGCAACTCTTCGTTTGTTTCGCAAACTCATCGCTGAACCATGGAAACTCCAAACAAATTCAAAATCTTGTGCATCGAGTCCACCTGCGACGAGACTGCCGCGGCTGTGATTACGGAAAATCGTGAAGTCTTGGGCAGCGTGGTGGCCTCGCAAGATGATTTGCACGAGCAGTTCAACGGCGTCGTGCCAGAAATCGCCGCTCGGGCCCACGTTCAGCGAATCATCCCGGTAATCGACCAAACACTCAAAAATGCCGAACTCCAGCTGAACGATCTGGACGCCATCGCCGTTTGCAACACGCCAGGCCTGTCGGGATCGCTCTTGGTCGGCGTAGTCGCGGCAAAATCGCTCGCCCTTGCTTGCGGACTGCCATTGATCGCCATCAACCACCTGCACGCCCACGTCTACGCTTGCCAGCTGGAATCCACCGAACCGGTGTTCCCCTGCGTGGGCATGATCGTCAGCGGCGGCCACACTCATTTGTATCAATACCAAAACGCCTTAACGGCCCAGTACTTAGGCGGCACGATCGACGACGCGGCCGGCGAAGCATTTGACAAAGTCGCCAGCATGCTGGGCCTGCCCTACCCCGGCGGACCAGCAGTATCCCAAAAAGCCGCCAACGGAGACCCCAAAGCATTCGACTTCCCACGTAGCTTCATCCACGACAAAAATCTCGACTTCAGCTTCAGCGGTTTGAAAACCGCCGTCCGCTACGCCATCGCCGGCCCCGGAGAAGTCGATTTTAAAACGCTCGAAATCTCCGAACAAAAAATCTGCGACGTCAGCGCGAGCTTCCAACAAGCCGTCGTGGACTGCTTGGTCAAAAAAGCCATCGCCGCGACCAAGCAAACAGGATTAAAAACGATTTGCGTCGGCGGCGGCGTCGCAGCCAATTCGTCTTTCCGCGAACAACTTCGCCAAGCCTGCGACCAAAACCAACTCACCCTCCACATCGCACCACTCAAATACTGCACCGACAACGCCGTCATGGGCGCGATTGCGATCGAGCGATACAAAGCCGGCTTGTTCGAATCTCTCGAACTCGACATCCAGCCCGGCCTGATCCGGCACTAAAGACCAACACCAATTCGCTTCCGCCATGGGAACTCCGGATCGCATAAGGTGCACTCAGGATTGGCACTCAGGGTTGGCACTCAGGGGTGGTAGCCCGAATGCGTAAGCGAGGGAGCCGAGCCAAAACCACTCAACCCATCACAAAAAAGAACAAACCACCGATCAACACCGATCACCAATCCGCGCATCTGTGTCTATCCGTGTTCATCCGTGGTTGATTTCCTATCCAACCTATCGGTCCGCCTCCACCAAAACAACGCATTGGATGACGCGCGATGCCTAGGGACAGCCGCCGGATTTTGATGCCGGACATTCTGTCCCGGATCGTTCCCTCCCGGATCGTTCCCCTTGAGGACCCAAGCCAACGATGCGCGAAAACGTATCGACCACCGAACCGTCAACGGCAGTAATTGTTTGTTTGATCTGCGCAAAGTCTCCGCCTGGCTGATTGGGTACGCATTGGGCAAGACCGACTGCGATCTGTTTTAACAATGTCGGATCAAAAACTGAAACAGACTCACTAAGCGAACCCAGCGAGGCTTGTTTGATGCCCAGTTTCTTCCGAACATTTTTTGAGCTCGCTGGCTTGCTGAATGCCACAGCGAAGTGATTGCTGGATTGAACATGTAAAGAAGTACGCCTACTCAGTACTCGTCCATGTGAAGTGAACGGTTGTTCGCACGATCGCGATTGCAGCCCACTTCATGTAACGAATCCAGAAGCTTGCAAGTCTTCTTGAAGTGCTTGAGCCCTTGAACATCACTTGATTTAAGCGAACTCGATGTCGATGCAGCCATGAATGCTCTCGCATTTTGACAACAACGTTTAATCTTTACACTGGAATCGGCAACTCTTTCACGCGCAAAACAATAAAACTCGGCGAAGTCCTGTTCTGCGATGACAGAACTTAAACAATCCATATTCCGTGCCGAACACTATTGTGGGTGTCCCAATGTGCCGTGGCTCCCATGTGCCGTGCCCCTGTGCCCACCTAGGCTGCCATTGAGCTAAATTTTATTCTTATAGCCAAGTGCTTCTACGGCGCCTTCTAAATGACAAAGGTGCGGCTCCAGCCAAGGCAGGTAGTTTTTCCAACGACCGATGGCTTTTGTGTGAACGGGCTCCCGCACTGCCGCATAACTGGGCGACTGGACCACTTTTTGTCTCGCTTGAGCGGAGGGGTCGGCACAGGCCTCGTCCCATGGAAGACCAAGGTACTCAACCGCTCGCCCAATCTCACCTCGAAAATCATGAACAACATCCTCGTATCGCAACTCGCAAGGCGGCACAGGAAGTTTGTCTCTCAGTTGCAACCACAATCCCAGACGCGCGCCAACAAATTTGGCCGACGACTCCAAATCCAGATGGCAGATGGCATTGTGGTTCATCGGCAACGCCTGCGAAAAAATTGACAGCAGGATGTCGCGAGGATCCCGCAACGCAATCAACAGCCGGGCTTCTGGATAGACCCGCAGAAGGGTTGGCAAAACCTGTAGTAAGTCTGGATTCTTATCGATCGTCAAACGCTCGCCCTGTTCTTCGCCCATGGCCAACTTAGTCTGTGTCTCATAGGCGTAGCGAAATGATTGCAGCTTTTCCGGAGACAAGGAATTCAGTATCTCGCCTGGTGCCAAGTCTACTGGCTGTCCCTCAAAAACGGGGCCATGAACCGCAGCGCCAAAGATAGTCGTCTCCTCAACGGAAATGACCTTTGGGTGCGCGTCCAGCCCCTGCTCTAACAGCGTGGTTCCACTTCGGGGGTGGCCTGCCAACACTGCCAGCCGATACGGAACCCTCTGTGAGTCGGCTTCGCGATGCCAGCGAGAAAGCTGCTCCCGGGTTACCGACTGAATCGTTTTGGCAGAGTGCTCGCGAACGAAATCCGCCTGCTTTTGAAACAAATCCCCTGAGCTACCGACGGGGTTATGAGCCTTGGCTTTTTGCCAAGCCAGCATGGCATTTTCGTATTCTGCTCGTTTGTCATGAATGTGGCCTAATTCATACCAAGCACGCGCGGCCTCCCAGTGGGCCGGGATTTTTTCGGTCGTCAGGGGGGATAAGCTTTTCAGGGCGTCGTCGAGGCGGTTTTCTTGTCGCGCCACAGCCGCCGAAATACGGTGGGCCGGAATCGAGTCTGGATTGACACGCAAAACTTGCTTGGCTAACTCTTCTGCCGCAGAGAGTTCGTGCAGTCGTTCCTTAATGTCAGCCAACAGGAGCAACGGGCGGATGTCCTTCCGCCCCAGTTTTTTTTGAGCCGCCTCTATGAATTCAACCGCCGCAGTATAGCGACGGTGACGCCTCAGAATTACGCAAATCGTTAACGCAAACTCGCCATCGCCTTTGGTCAGCTGAAGAGCTTTTCGAAACAGACGAACCGCCCCAGCGTGGTCGTATAGTGCCAAAATCTGCTCAGCGGCCGAGGCGAGAATCCGCGGCTGTTTGGTTTTCTTCGCTCTGCTGGCCACCTTGCGAAGCCGCATCAAGGCATCGACATGCTGCCCCGAACGGGTCAGTTTTTTGCATTTCGCAAGTTCACGGTTCAGTTGCATGGTGTGCGAAATCCTTGTCCATCCAAAAAAAAACACCCCGACGTTATTGTCGAGGTGCTAATAATGTCAAAATTGTTCTTTGCTGTTAGCCGTTCTTGCGGCGACGACGCAACAGCCCAAACAAGGAGGCAACTCCAAGAACCGCAGCCGAACCTGGCTCTGGAACACCTACTACTGACCCAAAGTCGCCAGTGATTTGAAGTCCACCGATGTCAAATCGGCCACCGACAGCTGAATCGACACCAATTACGATATCTCCATCGGCTGACGCAGTCACCGAGCTAAACTCAACAAAGTTGTCAGGGTTGTTGCCACCGCCGAACTGAGCAGCGATTTGAGAGCTACCTCCGATGGTGTACCGCGAGATATTGAAGCCAGCAATCGCTGTGATGTCGTAACTGCCGTTAGCAACAAGGCCTGAAATCGTGACACTAGCATCGGCATTACCAGGATTCCCTACCAGTACATCAGCATTGGGGCCAAGCGTAATATCGGCACCTCGATTGGAGTAGTTATTATAACTTCCGTCGAACGCGGCCCAAGAAACAGTTACACCGTCGACGACAGTTCCGGCTGAATCAACCACTGAGCTAAGACTCGCGTTTACGCCTTCGGCGTCTGCGACACCGTTCCAAATGTCGTTATTGGCAGCATCCGAGTCGACAAAATTAACGCTGTCAGCGGTAAACGTACCATTGCTTAAGTCACCATCAAAAGTGCCTGGGTTGTTACCGGGTGCTGGTCCGCCACCATTTCCGTTCCAGTCAACATTGATGAGCTGGCCCGGAACGACAATATCAGCCGACGCACTTGCTCCTGAAAATGCCAAGGCGGCGCCAACAGCTCCGATAGCTGCGCCTGTCTTCAGACGCGTAATGTAACTCCCAAAGTCGATTCTCATAATCTTGATACCTAATGAATTAGTCAACGAGTGTTGTAAAATGCTTTTGTACACTCTCGAACAAAGCCACATCGGTGTCAACTAAAATCTGGTAAATTTTGTCGATATTACCGATATTACCTGGGCGGCTTGAGCGTCAAGAGGGCAGGGCGATTAGTTACGAGCCTGTTATGCTAGCAGGCCACTGAAAACTAAATTTGGTCGTCGGTAAGTAAGACTTCGATTTTTTACAGTTGGAACCACAATTTCGAAGGCCATCCCGCCCCAGTTTGACATTAATTTCTTGAAATCGCCTTACAGGTTGTGACGTTGTACTGACTGCAATGATTTCCCCGAAGCTATGCAGTGTTCTCTTGCTGGAGTACTTTTTTTACTAAAACGATAGTCGTATGTTCGGCAAAAACCACAGGTTCCCATGAGCGACAATTAAATGTAACCGTTGGTATTTGCAAAATTTCCACCCTTAGCCCGTTGTCCTTGGTGGGTCGTTTTTTGGCAAATCCCTGCAGGTCGGCCTCGGATTGGTTGGCCGCGGCCTCAGCAGTTGATCGCGGTAGGAACGGCTGTTTCCAGCCGCGCGACGCACAGATCGGTACGTGAATACAAAAATTCATACGGTTCCTCCCTTAGCTCTATCGTGAAACCGGACGTGTGGCCAAGGGTGCACGATACAAGGTGTTGGCAGATGAATTTCCATCCGCCTTCCGATTCGATCCCAAGTCCAATTGCTTCCCTTCTGACTTCGTCGACGAATCTGCCGAAGCCAAATGCGGAAAATTGCATTACGAAACTGCTGAAGCTGTCGACCGTTATTGGGAACTCCGTAGTAGCCCTGCCAGCCTCGAAAAAGACTCGAGCAAGCCAACGTCCGATTTCCCCTAACGAATCGGACGTCGACGCTGAAGCTGTTCTTTGATCACCGCCAGCGTGTGACGCATGCGTTTGGCGATCGTGATACGATTTATTATAAATCGCTTCCTCTTCATCGTCTTGCCACTGATATGAGTGAACCCAAGGAAATCAAACGTCTCGCATTTCGCTCGACCTTCCCGTTCTCGCTTAGCCATGCTGCCACGGCCAAACTCTATTAAACGAGTTTTCTCGGGATGAAGGTTGAGTCCAAACTTCGTCAAGCGATCGATCAATGCCGCATGGCAAGATCGTGCGTCCGACTCCAGTTCGAAACCCACTACAAAATCGTCTGCAAACGAACAACAAAACAGTTGCCTTGTGCGTGACGTTGACGCCATTGCCTGATCCACAAATCAAAGACATAGTGCAAAAATACATTCGCAAGTAACGGCGAGAGCGCCGCACCTTGTGGAGTGCCAAAACCACTATCGCTCCAAATTGTATCTTCGATGATTCCGGCGTTAAGCCATTTGCGAATCAATCGAATCATGCGTGTATCGCCGATGCGAACTGCGACCACGACGGAAGCCATAACTGAAACCAAGGCGCTTTCGGGACACCCACAAACTAATCGTCCCAGTTAACTTCGTGGGTGCCCCATCTACCCGGCCTGATCCGACACTAACGATCAACACCAATTCGCTTCCGCCATGGGGTCTCCGGATCGCATAACGTGCACTCCGAACGTGCACTCCGAACGTGCACTCCGAACGTGCACTCTGGAATGGTAGCCCGAATACGTAAGCGAGGGAGCCGGGCCAAAACCACTTAACCCATCACAAACAAAAAACAAACCACAGATGCACACCGATCAACACGGATTCACAATCCGCGCATCCGTACAGCATCTGTGTTTATCCGTGTTCATCCGTGGTTGATTTCTTATCCAACCTTCCGGTCCGCCTCCACCCAAACAACCCCGCCAACAAAAACAACGGGCTCGAATACAAATGCACCTTCCATCGCCAGTCGTTTGCGATTGAAGATCGTACTTCCGGCCAATGCCCCGTCCCGCCAGACCAGCGTTTTGCGTTTTGCGAATACGCCACCATGATATCCCCGATCGGCAACACCCCGCCAACGTACCTTTTTTCATCCGCCCACGTCCACGGCAACCCCACCGCCTCACCGGCCACCGCGATCGCATCAGCAACCGGTTGATCACCATAAATCTGAGCCACGCCAATCATAAAAACCGCCGCCGAAACACTACGTCCAAAAATCAACGGCCCCGCATCCACATCCCCCACCGACGAACCTTGCCCGTCCGCGTATTCAAACAAACAAGGGATCCCGCCGAAGGTCGTCAAAAACCGTTCACGAAACGTTTCGTACTGCTCAACCGCAAACGCCTCATCAATGTCGGGCAGCATTCGCAGAATAATCATTTGCGACGTCGCCCTCCCCTGCCCCGTTTGCTTACCATCGGCCAAATTCGAATGAGGCAGCAAACCGGTTTCTAAATCCAACCGCTCCTTCGCGTCGTTCAACCATTGATCGATCGTACTTTGATATCGATCCTGATTCGTAATTCGATCACAAGTTTTCATTGCATGGATGGCAGGCAGAGTATCACAGGGCCAGACGGCGCTGTGGTAAGACTGAAAAAACGGCGTTCGTGATTGCTCCAACAAACTTTGCCAATCGTCGCACAACCGTTGCAGCTCCGACAAATCAGATTCGGCGTCCGCCAAGTCTCTCTCAATCGCCGCACGCTCGTCGCCTCCCGACTGCATTTGCAGCATCACGATCCCAGCCAACAAGTGGA
The DNA here is from genome assembly GCA_023300235.1 of Mariniblastus sp. GTDB lineage: Bacteria > Planctomycetota > Planctomycetia > Pirellulales > Pirellulaceae > Mariniblastus. The sequence continues at coordinate 3,942 of JALZWN010000205.1, read as the reverse complement.
CTTTCCACGCCGAGTAAAAAGCACCATGATCTGGCGGCAACGTACTTGGAAACGTATCGCGACATTCCTGCGAATCAAGATTCGCATAAGCCAACTTGGCGTTCTCTATCGCTTCGTCGATCAACGCCGGATCTCGCTGAGCCGCCTCGACCCAAGTCAAACCATGCAGCGCGTGGCAAAAGTAAAAGCCTTCAGGAAACAGATTCTGCATCCGCCGCGGCGCATCGGACGTCAACACCTTCGCGTTGGCATTGAGCTGCCGCCGGAGCGCCGGAGGCAATTGATCGTCGCTTTGCGCCAGCGGCGACGGCCAATACAACCGGCAATTAAAAAACAACACGGCCAGTAACAGCAACCGCCACGACCAACGAAAGACAAATCGAACTGCAGAAAGCATAGATACCTCAAATCAAAAATGCTGCCTAAACTCTCCCGCAGCCGGCACCCCAAAACAGCACTCACGGCGTGAGCTGACAGTTAGCAAAACAGTGTAGTAGAACCGCTAACTCAACAGCCTCCCATCCGTCCCAAGCTTACCGAGCCACAAGTGACTACCTTGCAGAAGAGGCGCTGTCGGGCCCCCACAAAGCCAAGCCGTTGGCGACAATCAGTTTATAGCTGTCCCCAAAGCACCGCCCCGATCAAGCAAGGCCTCCGCACGCAGGCCTTCATCCATGGCTGATCGCCTCCTGGCTCTCTTGAGCGTAGCCGCTCGCTACTTCTGACGACCAAATTCGGTCAACTTAACGATTGCCCGCTATTCTACCGGTGCGGTCGAAGCCGCTGGTTCGATTGGGATCAGAAGTTCAAAGTGGGCCACCAACAGATGTCGTTCGTAGGACATCAGATACAGATGCACTAGCTCTGGATTGTCGGCATCGCGATGGATCACAGGTCCGTCAACGGCCATCGAGTGATGGTCGATCCAGCCATCTTTGTCATTCAAAAAGAAGCTGTAGTAGGGACTATTCTGCGGCGGACTTTCCAGTAAAGCTTTGTAATCTTGGTAAAACGGTGGCGTTCCAATGCCCATCGGAAGGTAGATACCTTTGGGGTAATCTTCGGGAGCAAGGGCAGGGGCTTTCGAAAGATCAAGCCCGCCAATGAATAGCCGAGTCTCTTCACCATCGAGCGTTTCAAACCTGAGTTCTAGCTCTTCTAGTTCCTGGCCGTTAAGAACCGATTTGACTCGTCGATAGCTCGCATTTTTAAATTTGGCGATCAACTCAAATCGATTGTGCCATGGTCTTTCCGTGTCGTAAAAACCTGGCGGATGAAACGTCGCAAAGCTAATCGATTCGCGTTTTTTGACGATATCTCCCCAGTTGCGAACTCCGGGCGCCTGCACCGTTCGCCGCTTGCGGATCTGTTCACCTGAAAAGCGAATCGGTTCTTCCGGATCAAACTTCGCTTCAATTTCCAATTCGCTAACCACCGTGCGGAGCTTTTCCATCGGCAGCACGCTTCCTTCGGGATCAAGCCAATGTTCCATTCGGTAAAAGTTTAAATCGTTCCAGTACGAAAGCTCCGTATTGTTTTCCCATAGTCGCTTGTACTGTCCCATCGGAAACGTAAACCAACCCTGATAGTACATTTTCTTGCCGGTTTCGTCCTTGGTATTTAGCAGCACTTCCCACAAGCCTGCGTTAAGACAGTTTCTTGCTAGGCTGGCGACCTTCAGGTTCTTTTCTTCAAACCCGTCGCCACCGGTGACCTCGATGTCATCGCTACCGACATAGAACTGCACTTGTTGCCGGTTCCATTCACGATCGGTTAAGCCAACTCGTCGCAGCCCATCGTTTTCTTTTGCGTACTCAGGAATGTTTGGCGTCATCAAGCTGACGTCTACGTTTTTAAAAACAACCTTCGCCACGTGGTCTTCAAGCGGCTCAAAAATAAAATCAAAATGCGTTTCGTCCACCTGCACAAGCTTCAGTCTACGGCCTTTGTACTCTGAATAGTACGGGCTTCTTCCCGAGGGATCCTGAGCATAATCAAAGGTCGGAAACTCAAATATGTCAACGACTGTTTCTTCGGCAACGGTATACCGCGAAAAGAAATATACGCCGCCGATCACTCCGGCAATCAGCAGCAAGAGAAATGCAGGCAGCAGAAATCGGCGAAGCTTGCCCTTACTTTGCTTGGACTCTCTGCTGGTCAGTGCCGTGCCTTGAGTCTCTTCTAGGGCGTTGCTTTCCACTCTTGGTGAATCGGACATGAGTAAGCAATTCTTTCAGAGTCTTAGAGACTTTTACAACAAAGGATTTTGGAGTCGATGGAATAACCAGAGCTAACGCCGCAGCTGCCTTCTGATTTATGAGTTCGGGATTGTATCACAGAAGCGGTTTACCGTGTGGGCGAAGAACCCAAGGTAAAACCGGGCCAAACAGGTCTTATTCGACCTTGGGAACAGTGGGATCGCGGTAGGAACGGCTGTTTCCAGCCACCCCCCGCACAGATCCGTACGTGAATACAATAATTCACACGGTTCCGCCCTTAGATCTATCGCGAAACCGAACGTGTGGCACGTGTGGCAAAAGGGTGCACGATACGAGATGTTGGCAGATGAATTTTCAGCCGCCTTCCCATTCGAGTCCAAGTCCACTTGCTTCCTTTCTGACTACGCCGACGAATCTGCCGAAGCCAGAGATGGAAAATTGCATTACGAAACTGCGGAAGCCGTCGACCGTTATTGGGAACCCCATAGTAGCCCTGCCTGCCTCGAAAAAACTTGAGCAAGCCAACGTCCGGTTCCCCCTAACGAATCGTGACGTCGACGCTGAAGCTGAAACTGTTCTTTGATCACCGCCAGTGTGCGACGCATGAGTTTGTCGATCGTGATACGATTTACTTTAAAGGAGGAAGCATTTGGCGCGAGCGTTTGGCGACACTCACAAAGACAAAGCCAATCAATTTGTGGCTGTCCCCAACCGCCGACCTCTACTGCACTCTCATCTTACGCCCCACCCCCGGTCGGCCTTCTCGATCGACTGTTCAAGAACGCCGTCAGGATCGCTCCCTAGAAAGAACGTGCGTGCTTTGTACTTATCGTGACATTGCCCAGTTGGCTTTTGGATGCCAAATCCGATTTTTGCCCCTCGAAAATCGGCCGATAGTTTGGTACTCTTGCAACAACTAATTGGAACCCAAGTTTCATTTGGTCGCCGATCGTCAGTCAGATGACTCCGGTTTTTTGAGACGAGTGTTTGGCTATGGGGGTAAGCTCCCAAAACGAACCTGCACTCAAACGGACGGTCTAATATTTTGTTAGACGATTAGGAGGATAAGCGAATGGCTAGCAGGCTGATTCGAAATCAGTTGCCCTCACGGGTTGCGGGTTCGACCCCCGTGTCCTCCGCTTTTAAGTATTGCTTCGCACCACTGCCGATAAATGCTCGGCCCTTTGCCTTGCCGACAGTGAGCGGCCGATCGGCAGCATAACAGAAGATAGATCTCAGCTTGGCCCCAACGTGGCTTCCCCGCCTGGTCGCCCCAATCTTCTATGCCTGAGCCTAACTCTAACATGGTTCAGAACATTGGGCTGAGCTCCAACTGTTCCCTCCAACACTTCGCAACCAAACAAAAATGTGTTGCTCGAAAATCTTGGGAGAAGCACCAACCTAAAAACTACATAACTTATCCAAGCCAAACCAAATGTCGGTGTCCATTCCTCGCACAGCCACAGCTTCCTGAAGTCACTCTGCGTTTCAGTATCTGCCTTTCTTTTATGCCGTCCGCAAAGTCGATCTGCTTTGGATGGAGCCTCACTACGCTTGCCCTTTGAAGCTCCGCATTAGCTTTCGGCATGGGACTCGTTCTCGCTAGTGAGCGGCCTTGGCTCTAGCCGTCGGTATTCATTCATACAGTCCCGTTCCAAAGGCAACCGCCAACTTACAGATTGTCGATCATGAAAAACAAAGATCACTGACGCATTTCACCTTG
>JALZWN010000204.1 GCA_023300235.1 Mariniblastus sp. | reverse complement strand
CGCGGGCGATTTGCCTGCCAGCACAACTAGGATTCGCTCACCCGACCAGCCGCAATGTCGGAACATTCGCTTTTATTAACCCTTATCAATCAACCAGGCTCCACCAAAGCACAGGGTAAACCCGTTTTTGGATGCGGGGCTCTCGGTAGCTCGACGCGGTAGCGAGCATCTCCACAGACGCCTCGCCAACGCGTCGGGCTACCGCTACAGAGCCTTCCTAATTTGCAAAACTGATGCCCCCTGGCCTCCCCCTGCCGCTTTGCCATCGACGGAAAAACATGGACCTAGACTCCCCCATCTGCCTCTGCTTCAACGTCAGCCGCCGTAAGATCATTCGGTTCATCAAAGTCGAAAAGCCTCGTCGAGCCAGCCAACTGAGCGAGTGCTTCGGTGCCGGAACCGGGTGCGGGTGGTGCCGACCGATTCTCGAACGACTCAACCAACAACACTCCACATTCGCCCAATCGACCGCCCAACTGGCCTCTGACCAACCCACCGAACCGATTGACCGACAACTGGACTCCTTGGATCCAGACCAATACCAAGCCGCCCGCCAAGCATATCGCGACCAAAAGCGAGCCCAATCTCAATCGGAACCGACCACCGACCCGCCCGCTGCGGAAGATCCTCCGAAACCGCCCCGCTGAAATTGGGCGGTCTGAGCAGCAAAAGGTCGCTATTCAAAGGGAGCGACATGGACTACAATCGGCGGCTCAATTTAGAAACCAAATCCGCTAGACCCCCGATATACAGACAGTCAAAACATGGCCAAGAAAAAGGCGACCGCCAAAAAAGCGACCACCAAAAAAGCCACAAAAAAGGCCGCTGCTAAGAAAAAAGTAGCTGACGATGCCGAAGCTGCGCCAAAGAAAAAGAAGAAACGCAAATCCCGCAAGAAGGCTGAAGAAGTCATCCGCCGCAAGGTGTACTGGGGCGTTTTCAACCACTCCATGAAACTGGTCGCCAAGTACGAATTCAACCAGCGTAAAGCCGCAGACAAACGAGCCTCTGAGCTTTCGCCTGAAGGCAAGCCACCACACTTCGTCCAAAAAATCAAAGAGGACATTGTGGAAGTGATCGAGCCGGCGGCCGAAGAGGAAGCCGAAACAACGACCAAGAAAAAGGCTGCAAAGAAAGCAACCGCCAAAAAGAAGGCCAAGAAGAAATAGTAAGTGGCTCCCGGCAATAGTATGAGTAACGTTTATCAAAATCCGGTTTGTATGATCACCGGTGGATCGAGCGGTATCGGTCTCGCTACCGCTCGAAAATTTTTCGACGCCGGCTACCGGATCTCGATCTGTGGTCGCTCACAAGAGCGACTCGACGAAGCGTCAAAGCTGATCGGGAACGATCCGTTGGCCGACAGCAAACGCCTGCTAACGGTCGTCGCTGACCTAGCCGAACCCGCTCAAGCAAAAGCGTTTGCCCAAGAATCGCTCGAGCACTTTGGTCGAATCGACGTGCTGGTCAACAACGCCGGCGTCGCACCGCTCAGCCCCTTCGGAGCGATTACCGAGGACTCTTTTGAGAATTTGATCAACGTCAATGTCCGCAGCAGTTTTTACCTCACCCAGCTGGCTTGGACCACAATGGTCAAGCAACGCGGCGGAACGATTGTTAACATCTCGTCGCTATCCGCGGTTGATCCATTCGTCGGCTTTAGCACCTACGGCGCAAGCAAGGCTTGGCTCGACTTGCTTACACACTCGCTGGCCCAAGAAGGCAAAAACCTAAACATCCGGGCTTGCTCTGTGCGGCCCGGTGCGGTCGAAACACCGCTGCTTCGTGGCCTGTTTCCTGATTTCCCAGCCGACCAGTGCGTTAGCCCTCAAGCCGTAGCCGAAGTAGTTTGGGGATGCGTTGAATCACCAAACGACTACCCCAGCGGATCAGCGTTCCCGATCACTGCCGACCCGGCGCCGGAATGACCAACGTATCGTTGCAGCAAATAAATTCAGCTAAGCCCCAATTCAGCCACTCATTTGAAACAAAGATCTTGACCCATGATTTGGCTGTCCCGCGAAACTCGATTTGCATTGACGCCCGACAGCATCGATGACAGCGGCCAGCAAAAAAACAGCTGGGCTGGCTGGCCCGCCACAGACCTGATCGCACCGCAACTTCGCTTGCAATTGATCATCGCCGGAACCGCCGATCCGCAAACAGGTTACCTGTGCAACATCAAAGTCATCGATAACATGTTTCGCGACATCATCATCAACGACTTGATCCCCGCCGCGACGAAACCGGTGGCGGCCGAAACACTCTTAACGATCGCTTGGCAACGAACCGTTGAGCTATGGCCATCGTTTGTCACCAGCCCGACCGCCTTTGCCGCCAAGCCATTGCCAACGATCCAGTCACTGCACCTCCACCAATCGCCTTACCTGAGCTACGCTCGACATGCCGACCACGCCCCTCACCTCAAAGCCCAGACCATGCCGCAATCAACGTTGACTCATCAATTCGAGTTTTCTGCCGCTCATCGCCTACACTGCGATCAGCTGTCCGATTCGGAAAACCAAGAACTTTTCAGCAAATGCAACAACCCCGCCGGCCACGGACATAACTATGTTGTCGAGGTTTCCATTTCGCAAGCCGCGACCGATCACGCATCACGCATCGGATTGGCCCAGGTAATCGAAACCGTCAACACGCTGGTGATCGACAAGCTGGATCACAAACACTTGAATGTCGACATTGATTACTTTGCGACGGTGAACCCGACCGTCGAAAACATCTCAACCGCGATCTTCGGCTGGCTCGACAGGCAATTCGGCGCCGCCAACCTTGCGTCCGTCAAGGTATTTGAAACGCCCAAAACCTGGGCCGAATGCCGAAGCGTGGCTTAGCTTACAGGGTGCTACTCAGGTTTTAGTGGCTGGCACAATTATTTCGCGTGCCTTATCGGTCGCGCGGGTGCCATGCTTCACGGATTAGAAGGTAAGCGGATCTACTGAGTGCCGACACTCGCTTACGCGTGCGATGTGATTCCGGGGAAGTCACGTGAGCATGTTTTTTAAGGGGCCTTGTAGAGCCAGTCAGGCGATTTTGAACCGCGTTAACATGTAACCATGGCACCCTCCCTAGCATTGAGGCTGTCTGTCTAACTGCTGTTAGCCCATAACCGCCCGCTAAAGGCATCAAAAAAAAACGCGAAGCGATTCACTCGGGCCACAGGCCGGAAGATCGCTTCGCGATGCAGCAAAGCCCCGGCAATGACCGAAGCCTGTTGGCTGAATATGACTCAGAGCCTGTCCCGAGATCTTCTTAAGCGACGCACTTCCTGCTGTGCCTCAAAGTACCGGGATAACGCGTTTAGTTCCCCAACTGCAACTGAGCCTGCTGAGCCCGGCTCGAAGATACATCACCATTAATCGGGTCGCGATCCATGTGGATCACCATCGATACTTGGCTGAACGGACGTAGTAACCACGAGTTTCCTTCACGGCGATTCTGCACCTTGATTTTGACTTGGTACTCATCGGCACTTACGTTTTCAAGCGACACTTGATCGATCTTGCCTTCAAACGTTTCTTCTTTGCCGTTGGCCGTCTGCAACGTCACTGTTACCGGACGATTTTCCGTATCGGCAGCATTGAGACTCTTCGCATTCAAACTGGCTTGCACCCACATCTGGTCCATCCGAGCCAAACGCATGACTTCGTCACCGATGTTCACGTACTCTTGAGGCTTTTTGAAAATGTCAACGACGTAGGCGTTATAGTCTGAGCGAAGTGTATGCCGAGCGATCCGCTGTTTAACCGAATCCATCGCGGCGAGTTCTACTTTCGCCTCGCCAAACGCCATCTCGCGATCGTTGTCAGCTTTGTCCAATTTCAGCGACGCGATTTCCTTTTGAAAACGCGACTCTTTAAGCTCAGATTCTGAACGCGAACCGGAGCTTCTTAGCCGTCTGTTTTTTTCGTAAATGCTTTGGGCAAGCTCTTGTTCTTTCTGAGCGGCCAAAATCGAAGTCGTGTCCTTGGCTGCCTGAAACGCGTTTTGGTATCTCAATTTTGCCCGATCAAGTTCGAAGTGAGGCAACGTGTCATCGATCTGTCCCACGATCGTACCGGCAGTAATGAACTGACCTTCTTGAACATTGATTGAAGTAATCGCTCCCGCCTCAAGAGCCGGCAACTTAATGTCGTCGACAAATTCGATGCTGCAATGTTGCACTTCTATTTTGCTACCGCTGTCCCGAGAGCGACTCGAATTTGTTTGGATCGCACGCGGACTCAGTGGACTCGCGAACTGCTTCGGCGCCGCTGACGCTCCAACGGGTGCAAACATCGGCGGTTTCGGTGCTGTCAGGCGATTGGTCGAACCATTCGACGATGGACCGTTTGAGAATTTCGGAGCGGGTAGCTGCCCTCGATTGCCCAGCGGAGCAAATTGGCTGTCTTGCCCAATCGCATCGACACTGGTTAAGACACCGACAACCAAAGCGATCAATCCAACGACAGACCATCTCAGATAACGAAATTCAACTTTGGAAAAATAGGTTTGCGTTTCCATTTGTTTCAGCCAAACAGCAAGGGTGGGGGAAGGTGAGCAAACTCGTACGACAATCGATGGGTTCGCCTAGATCTTAGAATCGGCTTTTGAAATTCATAGGTTTAGCCAACCGACAAAATCCTCAAAAAGCGCCTCCAATGGCTCAAATCGAGCTAGCAAGATTCCGCTAGAATATCGTACTGCCTTTATTAAGACAAACATCCAAGCCACTCACGCGACCTAGTCTACCCATTTCACTAAAAGCCCGCATCTGCCCAAACGGCAGGAGCCGATTTTTCTTGCCCCCTCAGCCGTCTGAACGCAGGCAACTCCACATGAAATACTTACCTGCGACGCTGCGCGATGCACGAGAGCGTTGTTACGACTTAATTTCCGGGCCGCTGGATTGCCAAAGTCGCTTGAAACATTGGGCTTACTCTACCGACCAATCCAAAGTCTTTGTGGTCATTTTTGTTGTCCCAAAGCACTAGTGGTCTGTCAAAAATAAAGATTAGGATCGAAACATGTAGCCGGACTCGCCAGAGTTCGGTTTTCTCTGAATCAAACTGAATTCTGGCGAATCCAGCTACCCTAAAGTTCAAC
>JALZWN010000203.1 GCA_023300235.1 Mariniblastus sp. | reverse complement strand
GCTGGCCTTCCGCCGCATCCAGCAAGCCTTGTGTCGCCTCATAATTATCCAAGCAGATTCGCTGCTGCTCTCCTGCCATCGCTTCGATGCTCTCGGCGAGCTTCATACCAAACTGGACTTCAGGAAACCGAGTCGAAAACGCCTGCTCAACCCCTGAACGGATACACTGTTTCCACTCGTCGGTCGTCCAAAGCTTCGACGTCACATACGAACGTTCGCCCCGATCGGTCAGCACAAAATGAATCCGACGAACTCCAAGACTCGTCGCCTCCTGCAAGATCTTTCGACTCGTTTGCGGTCGTGACAAACCGACGATCAAGTCGATCGGCAACAACGGCTCCGGATCTTCCGCCCAGCTAAAGTCAAGTTCGACCTGATGGTCATCTACCGATCGCAAAACCGCTTTCCCTCGCGGTCCGTTAATAAGCCCCACGTCCGTCGCATCGCCAACATCCCGACGTAGCACTTCCAACAGATGCATTACCCTTGGGTCTTCACGTAGGAACGGCGAAACAATTTCTGACGCTTCAAACAAAATGATATTCACGAAAACGACACCTTTACCAACCAACCGACACCGAACATCAACCATTCCGTCACAAGCTCTCTCGTTACAACGAAAGGGTCACAAGATACTTCCATGCACCGCCGATGTCAGCACCGGCAGTTTTCAAAAATCAACGCCTCGAGTCTGGTCCTATTTTCGTCATCAAGAAAACGCTTTGGATAGATTTTGAATTGATTATTTTCATCGGTAATCTCGCGTCGATGAAGATCATAAAAAATGCTCCGACAGTAAACTGGCGGAGCATCATCGCAGTGAATACAGAGTTCACTAACTGTTTCAAATTTGAGTCCGAAGAACTTGGTCCCTCGGAATCAGACTACTTAACTTTCTTTTCAAGGTATCGAGCAGCTGCGTCTCGGCCACCAAGCCCAAACGCTAGTGCTGCCGCCAACGCGGCACCGCCCAAGGCCAAGCCAAGCGCCAAGTCAACTGTTTCGCCAGCCAAGTCCATTCGCTTGAGCGCGATCACGCCCGTGACGACCATGATGGCTGCAAAAGCGACCTTAGCCATGTTGGCACTGTTTTCCATATTGCTCGAAAGGATTGCCTTCTTGGCCATGTTAGCCAACCACAAGCCAACACCCAAGATTGCACAACCGATAATGATTGGAACGGCAAAATCTCTTGCCTCTTGAACGAACGAGCTGATCATGTCTAGCTTCAAATTGCTAACTGCTTGGATCGCTCCCATCAAACCAATCACGCCGAATGTTGCTTTGCCGGCTAGTTCTGAAGGTGTGGAAGACATTTCAGTCATGTTAGACATCAGGCCCAGCTTCTGTGGCATGTCGTTGAAGCCCGTGCCGCTCAGCAAATTCGAAACCAACGTTCCAGCCAATTTAGCGACGAAGAAGAAGATCGCCATAATAAGCCCCGCACTGATTAGGTTCGGAACGAAATCCATGATCTGTCCGACAAGAGCCTTAACAGGCGTCGACAGAGATTCAATGCCAAGTGCTTCTAGAACGCCCGGCAAGAAGAACAACAAGATGAAACTAAACGCGGCCAATGGCAACGAGTTCGTTAGCGTTCCCGGTTGAAGCTTTAACCGTGCATCTACATCAGCAGCTTCCAACGCACTCGCCGAACCAACTTTAGCAATCGTAGCAATCAACCATGCAACCGCGAACATGATGCCCGCACCAATGATGTTTGGAATGAATGCGAAGGCCTTGTTCAACAAACCGGTCAGTGGCTCGCTAACCGAATCAAGTTCAAGTGCCTGCAAGCAGGCGATCGCGACGAACATCATCGTGATCCAAAAAACACCGGTACCAAGCCCCTTGGCCAAACCATCGCCGCCTTTTTTACCGACGGAACCGCCTAGATAGGGCGCCATCTTTGTGCCGACGCCGGTCTTTTTTACAACCGCGCTGACGATCCATTTAATGATTTTCGCAATGATGAAACCGACAATCAAAATTATCAGCGCACCAATGATTTTTTGCACATTCTCACCGAGCATCGGTGCCATTGATTCGCACATGCCAGTGAAAAAATCGCCGACTCCTTTGGTAGCGTCGGATACTTGAGCCAAAGGGAGGAAGTTACTGAGGTTGGTCACGAGGGACTCCTAAATATAGGGGAAAAGGGAGGCTACTGGAAACGAAGCAGGTCTCAAAAAATAAGAAACCGCTCTGACTAATTGAAGGTTTTGATCAAATTCACATCCGACAACATCTGAAAGTAAATTTGAATCTGAGGGAGGGGAGAAATTAACTACAAAACCCTACTCGAATTGCCAGATCGTAACTCCGGCAGAGCCCACCCATTATGTTATGTGAGCCACAAACATCAAAGCCCCAGTTGTTCTCACAACGCTAATTTAGTCGGACATCTTCGCTGCTGCTTGCCTGGCTACCAACAAAAAGGGCTGAAAACCCGGCAAATCAGCCGAAATCCCGAATTTAGGGTGTTTCTTCCGCCCGCAAAACACCGCCCGCAAAACGCCATTTTGACGCCCGCTACCTAAGCACTCAAATCAGGATCGCCGTGATCCACGTTCGAACAAAGGCAATTCGCCAGAACACCGAGACAGAACACCGACAAACGGACGGATGGCCAATCAGTCAACGGTTTCGTCTCGATTCACATCCGCATCGTCGAAAAAACCATTGGCAGCCAAGATTGAAACCAAACGGGCTAATGCCCAAGAAGCCTACCGCGCCGTCAAGATTTCAATCACTCAACAGCACTGGAGGACCGGCAGCGAACTCAAGAATTAAACGCTAGTTGCGAGCTACCTCGGACTTCGTTCACCAACACGCCCAACCGATCAAAAAACGGTTGATCGGATTGCTGCACATCACCGCGGACGCTGCCAATCAAATCACTTGATGGTGCCTTTAACCCGTATCACCTAGCCGATGCGTAGATTGGACTCTAGCCGACGGACGGCTTCTTTGGCTGAGTACTTAGCATGCGGGAGCACGATGCCTTGGTCTTCGTCGAGCCATTTTTCAACTTTGCGTCGAGCGGCGATGACGGTGCTGTGGCTGCGACCGCCGAAGTAATCGCCAATCTCTGAAAAAGCCGAACCGGTGTACTCACGAGCCAGATACATCGCCAACATCCGAGCCGAGCTGATTCTTTTTTGACGGCTGCTGGATTTTAGCTCTGCCGCGTCAACTCGACAGAAATCGCAAATCGCTTTTTCAATCGCGGCCATCGACGTACAAGCCGGGCCGTTCATCGCAAACAAGTCCGATAAAACTTCTTTTGCGAACTCTACATTGACCGTATCGCCAAACGTCATCGCGTAGGCATGTAGCCGATTGATTGCACCCGAAAGACGACGCACGTCGCGTGGAACGTGCTCGCAGATCAAATTCAAAACCGCCGTCGGCAACTCGAAATTGCGATCTGTACAAAGCTTCGCCGCGATCTTCATGCGGCCTTCGTGATTTGGATAGCTGACCGAACAAGTCAAACCAGCCGAAATGCGATTGCAGATGTCGTGCCCAAGGTCATCCAACTCCAACGTCGAACGGTCGGCCGACAAAACCACTTGCTTGCCAAGTCGCACCAAGTTATCGAGCGT
>JALZWN010000202.1 GCA_023300235.1 Mariniblastus sp. | reverse complement strand
TCGGCTGTATGACTTGGATGCCGATATCAGCGAAACCACTGATGTATCAGACCAGCATCCCGAAAAAGTGGCCGAGCTGATGAAGCTGGCGCTGTGGGCTCAGCAAGACATTGGCGACCATGACAAATTTGGAGCCAACGCCCGCACCTTCGGGGCGAAGCGCCGAAGCCTTTCGAATGAAGCCGAATATGGATCTGCGACGACCAAAAAGAAACGGCCACCCAAGAACAAAAAGTAGAAGTGATTCTGTAAATGAATTTGTAGCAAACAAAGGAACACTCACGGAATAGTTTCCGTGTTTGCGCTATCAGCTTGGAAAGCTGAGCGACAATGTCGCTCGGTTCTCCGAACCGTAAGCGTGACCTACCAAAAGATCAAAAATCCTTTGCGACCAATGCAACTCAATTGAGAACGTAAAATTGAAACACATCGGCACGGAGTTCACAGAGAAAATTAGTAGCGGGCTATGCCCATGTGGCTACTTCCCACCAACGACAGTTTAATAGTCATGAGACATCCCCTCGTAAAAATCTACGACAGATAGAAAGAGAAGACATGAAGAACTTTAGCATTTTAAAAGTTTGCCTTACTTTAGGTTTGTTCGCCATCGCAACCGTCAATGCGTTCGGCCAGGACCCTGCGGACGCCCAAGCTGCTGAGGATGGACGAAACGCAGCCACCAACAGTGATTTGGACAACAGCAAGAAACCCAACATCGTTTTCGTGATGAGCGACGACCAACGCTGGGACACCTTCGGTTGTTACGGCCGGACGGATGTACGGACGCCTAACATTGACAAACTCGCGGCCAGCGGCGTGGCATTTGACAATGCCTACTACGCGGTAGCGATTTGCATGCCCAGTCGCACCACGATGTTCACAGGGCGATATTTTTCCGATCACAAGGTCGGATTTACCTATCCGTTCAACCGTACGTTAACCGCAACAGAGTTTGCGGACAGCTACCCGGCTCAACTGCGCGCCGCTGGTTATCGCACCGGCTTCGTGGGGAAGTTTGGCGTGCGGCTTGCGAATCGTCCGAAAACCGTGGCGAAACACTTTGATTTTTACACAGGGATTTCAACAACCAGTAAAAAAGGCCCTCACTTCCCTGCCGACGACAAAGAGCTGCAGCGTATCTTTCGGAAAGATCGCAATCCCAAAGAGCGAACTTTGATCAAGGGCGATTCAATGATTCGTTTTTTGGAAACCCAGCCCAAAGGACAGCCATTCTGCCTTTCGGTCAGCTTTGATGCAGTCAAAAACGATCGTGACAGTGACATGTATGGTCCGCACGAAGAGCTTTTCAAAGACCAGGAAATGTGGGTTCCCGAAAATTATGTCGTAGGCAAAAGTCAGCGACTGCCCGAAGTGTTGGATCATTGCCGCGGTACCTACCTGCATGTCGCTCGAACCTCGACGCCCGAACAGTATCAACGAACGACTCGACGTTTTGCCGTCCAAGGCTACACCGTCGATCAGCAAGTCAAACGATTGATGGACAAGCTGAAAGAGATGGGCGAGCTAGAAAACACGGTCGTGATCTACACAAGCGATAACGGCCGCTTTCACGGTTCGCAGGGATTGTTCGACAAAGCGATTCTTTACGAAGAAGCAATGAAGCAGCCGTTAATTGTGTTCGACCCCCGCGCACCGAAATCCCAACGCGGTACCCGAGTCAATGCGATGGTGTCGTCGACCGACATCGCTCCAACGATCCTTTCTCTGGCTGGATTGAAAGCTCCATCAAGCATGAAAGGACGCGACATAAGCGGTTTGCTTGCCGGCACGCAGGATTTTGCCAAATGGCGTGACACCGTGTTGATGGAGAACTTCTTTCTCGTGGAGATGTTTGGCAAGAACCGAAAAAAAGACGTCAGCTTGGAAGATCTCAACGAAGAAATTGTCGCCAACAACCGTTCGTACCGAACCCGCGGTGTACGCACCGATCGCTACAAGTACTTCATCTACTATGAACATACTCCGGTCGTCGAAGAACTCTACGATCTACAGCTCGATCCGTATGAACAAAATAATCTTATCGCGGCTCCGGAATACGCCGAGGTGCTCGAAAAACTAAAAACCAAGACGAAGGAACTTCAAGCTTTCGCAGTCGAGTAACGCCCTGCGGTTCGGCACGAACCATCACACCACATTGCGTTGAATGCTAGGCCGGTGATCAAGCACAATGCGAACCAGCGATACACCACCAGCACGGTTGCGATAGACAATTAAAAAACGAAATTTCAAGAGACGAGCATAACAGATGCAAAACAGAAAAATGGCTGGGTTGATTGTGCTTGGAATCATTTCAAGTTTCATAAATCAATCATCAAGCTATGCCGCCCCGCAGGATCCGAACATCATCGTCTTCCTGACAGATGACCAAGGCTACAACGACGTCGGCTGCTTTGGCTCGCCAGACATCAAGACACCGAACTTTGATCGCATGGCAACCGAAGGCATGCGGTTCACCGATGCCTATGTGGGCTCGCCGGTTTGCGGTCCGAGCCGTTCGGCATTGATGACCGGAAGCTACCCGATCCGTATTGCTGAACCGAGGAATCGGAAATCGCTACACACCATTCCGCACACCAAAGAACTCATGATCCCCGAGGTTCTAAAAGAAGCCGGGTACGCTACGGCGCTCCTTGGGAAATGGCACGCTGGAGACGCTAAAACAAAAGGCGACCCGAACAGCCAAGGCTTTGACTATTTCTTCGGGACTCCAAAATTCAACGGAGTCACGAAGCTACTTGAGGAGAGCAAGACGCGGGCGCCGCTGATGCGAAACCGAGACGTCGTGGTGAAAGCCATTGAGCAAAAAGAAATGGATCAGCTGACGACGATGTATACCGAGGAAGCGGTCTCGTTCATCACCGAAAACAAAGAGTCGCCGTTCTTCCTGTGCCTCGCTCACAACATGCCGCACGTGCCGTTGGGCGTGTCGGATAAGTTCCGTGGGAAGTCAGGAAAAGGAATCTACGGTGATGTCATCATGGAACTGGACTGGAGCATGGGCGTGATCCTGAAAACGCTTAAGGATCTAAAGCTAGACGAAAACACGCTGGTCGTATTCGTCTCTGACAACGGCCCGTGGATCGAAAAAGGCATTGATGATCATGCCGGGCATGCCGATCCGTTACGCGGGTCAAAAATGAAATCATGGGAAGGCGGACCACGCGTTCCCTGCATCATGCGATGGCCGGGCAAAATTCCTGCGGGCAAGACCTCAGATGCCATCGTCACGACCATGGATCTGATGCCGACGTTTGCAGGGTTGGCGGGGCAAACGCTTCCTGCTGATTTGGGCCTCGACGGAAAGGATATCCTGCCGCTGCTGACCGGCACGACCGAAACGTCGCCGCATGAATATTACTATTACTATTGCTTCACCGACCTTCAGGCCATTCGAGACGCCCGTTGGAAACTGGTTCTTCCTCGTGCCAAAACTCCCAAATGGATGGGGTGGTGGGCGCGGATGATTGACGAAGTGAAAACGATTCAGCTCTACGACCTAAAATCAGACATGGCCGAATCCGTCAACGTCGCCGATCAGCATCCGGAGGTCGTGGAACGATTGATGAATCAAATTGAACAGGCCCGTAAAGAGCTTGGCGACGCTGGAACGATCGGTGCCAGTGCGCGTTTCTTTGACGCTGGAAAACAACGCCCTGGCATTGCTAAGTATCGGAAGTGGAAATCCGGTCAAGCCAATAAGAAAGCATCCCGGAAGTAACCATTCTAGAACGCGAGTTGGAAACACAGAGGCAACGAGTTCACCCAGAAAATTAGCAATTAGCTACACCGCTGTGGTTACTTCCTGCCAACCACTAATGTGTTTGCGCTATCAGCTTGGAAAGCTGAGCGACAATGTCGCTCGGTTCTCCGAACCGTAAGCGTGAATTACCAAAACGCCGAAGATCCTTTGAGACTAATACA
>JALZWN010000201.1 GCA_023300235.1 Mariniblastus sp. | reverse complement strand
CAGCAAGAGCAGCAACCTCTTCAGCCTGGTCAACAGCCGTTAGATCAAGCCCAGAAAGAACAAGCCAAGGCCGAAGAAAAGCTTGGCAGTGCCAAGCCGGAAGACGCGGCTAAGAATCAAGCTGAAGCCATCAAGAAAATCAACGAAGCGAAAGCGGAAGTCGAAAAGGAGAAACGCCGCATCGAATCGCTGCCCAAAGAGGCTCTCGAAAAACTTGCCGAAGACCAACGCCGACTCCGCGATAAAGCGATGGAAGTGGTTGAAAAGATGAAGCAAGCCAAAAAGTCTGATGACCAAGGCCAAGGCCAAGACGGTCAGCAAGACAAATCTAATCCCGGCGAACAAGCGATGAAGGAAGCGGGGGATGCTCAGCAACAAGCCGCTGACGCGATGAACGACGACGATTCGGACGAAGCGCAGAAAAAGCAACAGCAAGCTCAGCGTAAAATGAAAAAGGCAATCGATGAAATCGAAGAGCGTTTGGCTCAGTTGAAGGATGAGACTCGCGAAGAAAAGTTGGCTCGGCTAGAATCTCGTTTTAAGGAAATGCTTGAGCGCCAGCGAGCGACTTCGGTGATGACGATGGAGATTCAGGACCGCCGGGCGGTATTGGATGGTTTACAAAATCGCGATCAGTTGGTGTTGATGCGTCTGGCCAACAACGAAGACGAAATCAACGAATCCGCGCAGCAGGCTTACGATTTGCTGTTGGAAGACGGCACCAGCGTGGTCTTTCCGGAGGTTGTAGCGGATTTGCAAGAACAGCTTAACAATGCAGCGGATCTTTTGGCACAAGAAAAGACGGCGACTTATACGCAGTTGGTCCAAAAGGAAATCGAAGCCACGATCGAAGATTTGGTGGATGCTTTGAAGAAGGCCAAGAAAGAAGAAGAGGAAAGCGGTGGCGGTGGCGGCGGTGGTGGTGGCGGGCAACCAGATCAGCCGTTGCTGAAAAAATCAGCGGAACTAAAAGTTTTGCGTATCCAACAGTTGCGTCTCAACCGTCGCACCAAGAATATTGAAAAGCTCAAAGATCAACCCGGTGTCGACAATGGCACGATCGCCAAAGAGATCGAATCCGCGGCCGAACTTCAACAGAAGTTGGTCGAGATGACGGATCAGATCATGGGAGAGTAAGTCGCGGTGGTTCATCACCGAATTTGGTGGTTGCGTGCAGCCCGAGTTACCTAGGACGGCCCCGAGACGCGGCGTGCAGCATTCGCAAATCTCACTGTACCGGATTTTGCCATTTAAATACCGTTAGACCCGATTCCGTTAGAACGCCTTTTATTTTTCGCAACTAACTCCATGCTCTGAATCATATTGACAATTATTTCATTGGCAGTTTTGGTGGCGGAGTTCTGGTTAGGGATCGCGGTGATCGGATTACAGGGCGAGCGAGTGTTTTTAAAGTGATCTGAGTCGCCCGGCCCTTATTGGAAGACAATGGCTTTGCACGCGGCGATATGTGTCGGGTTGCCGACGTTTGCATTTATTGCTGGTGTTTGAGCAGGCTGGTATTTTGTAAAACAGGTTTCGCATTTTGTAAGCCCAATTGATTTGCGGGACGTCCAGATTCTTTCACCTGGGTTAGTGCCTGGATCGTATGTGGCTCGCCGGCCCTTGAGCGACGCCCTCCAGTAGAGCCGACGACGGTCTTGACGGTTATGACGATTTGTCTGATGACCTAAACTTCGAATCTTGGGTCGCTTCTGGCAAATTAACAGTCAGCCATCTATTTAAGAGCTAATCTTTCTCAGAATTACCGGTGTTAGCCGGTCGAATCAGAATGAGAATCAAACAAGTTTAGAGTGCATTGCGAGTAAATCATGCCATCCCCAGATCAGGTTTATCACCAAATTGAATCGTTGAGCGCCGTCGAGCGGAAGGACTACGAGGAGCTAAAAGATTATCATAGCGCCTACGAAGTTAAGCGACGCGAAACCGTTGTTTTCTACGGGTACTGCGTCGTCGGTATCATCGCTACGATGTCCATGTTGGGCTTGCTGAGCATCTAATCTGGCAGTCGTTGATCTTCGGCCTCAAAGCAGGTGGCTTTCAGAGTACAAGGCTTTCAGAGCAAATCGCTCTAAGGGCATATCGCTCTAAGGCCGCGAAGATTTTCAGCACGTTAAACTCCTCAAGCGATCGTTTTTTCTTTACGACGATCGCTTGATTGCGTGCATCTGACTTTAGAACGGATTTGGGTCTGAAGCTGCCGATTGCATTCCATCGAACTCGGAATAGTGCTCGGGTGCGCGGTTGGAGAATCGAGTAAAATCGCGTTCCCAGTGCAGCTCGACGTCTCCCGTCGGTCCACTCCGTTGCTTCTCGATAATGATCAACGCCTCGTGTTGATTGACTTCTTCCTCGGGCTGTCCTTTTTGGAAGTACGCCTCGCGGTGCACGAACATCACAACGTCCGCATCTTGTTCAATCGCCCCCGATTCACGCAGGTGGCTAAGCTTTGGACGGTGGTCCTTCGAATCTTCCGCTTGACGATTCAACTGTGAAAGACACAGCACGGGTACTTTCAATTCACGCGCCAAACCTTTCAGACGACGAGCGATCTTGGAGACCTGTTCTTGTCGCGGATCGCTGGCCGAATCTGGCTGGATGAGCTGAAGGTAGTCGATCACGATCAAACCGAGAGTGCCTTCGCGGCGTTTGATACGACGAGCCGCACCGGCGATCTCGGACATATTACGTGTCGGTGAATCGTCAACGAATAGTGGGCAGCTGGAAAGTTTACCGGCTGTTTCGACGAGTCGTTTTCGGTCTTCGGCGGGGAGTGTTCCGTTTTTGAGTTTGTGGCCGTTAACTTTTGCGACGCTACACAGCAAACGTTCGATCAATTCGATCGCAGCCATTTCCAAGCTCACGAACAACGCCGGTTGTCGCGCTTTGGAAACCACGTACTCGACGATGTTCATCGCGAACGCAGTCTTACCCATTGATGGACGAGCGGCGAGGATGACGAGTTCGGAGCCGTGCAGGCCACCGGTCATTCGATCCAAGTCTGTGAAGCCGGTTTCGACGGTGCCTTCCATTACGTCACCGCGAACACGAGCGTCCAAGCGATCCATGGCGGCGGTCAAGACTTCATCGATTTGTGTCAGGTTGCTCGACTGACGGCTTTCTCGAATGGCGAAGACCTTTTGTTCGGCTTCGTTGAGCAATGCGTCTGGTTCGGTGATCGGGCTGTAGGCTTCGCTGAGCAAATCCGAGCAAGTGGTGATGATGTTCCGCGAGGTGGCTTTGCCGCGGACGATGTTGGCGTAGTAAGTCGCGTGAGCGGCGTTGGGAACGGCGGAGAAAATTTCAGCCAACCGTCCGGGTCCGCCGATCAGTTCGAGTTCTTCGTGAGCGACGAGTCGTTCGCGAAGTAGGACGGGGTCGATTTTTTTGCCGCCACCGTGCATTTCCATCAGATGGAAAAACAAACGTTGGTTGGCTTCGTCGTAGAAGTCTTCGGGCCGCAGCAGGTTGACGATGTCGTCACAGATCTCCGGCATCAGCAGCATACTGCCGATCACGCCGATTTCAGCTTCCATGTTGTATGGAGGCTGGCGGTCGATGCTGCTGACTTCTGGTTTTTTGTCTTTGCGATACTTCTTGCGTTTTTTGCCTGAACCTTGCTTCTGCAAGCTCGATTTTTGAGAGCCGGACGTTAGCGCGGGATCGCTGCTGCTGTAGTCAGGTTCGTCTTGTTCGTTGACGGCGTCAAATGGGTCGGGCATCCTTATTTTCCTAGCGTCAATCCGTTAGTGTGTTGGTGGCAGGCTGGGCGTTATCATAAGCTTCATGAGCGGGGCGACAAGCGGCAATTTTAAGGTTGCTATTTGTTAGTCAAATTTGTTTTCCGTGGGGAAAACGTGTTGGTGGTTTTGTTGTTAAAAAACCGGTTCTTCGGGAGTTCCTTCGAGTGACTGGCCCAATGGTTGAGTGGGGGCCGTGCTTCACGGATTTGCGGAGGAAGAGGATTTGCTGACGAAGAGGATTTGCTGACGAAGAGGATTTGCTGAGTGCTGGGATGCTTACGCGTGCAAGGTGATTCTGAGGAAAGCCGGTGAGCATGGTTTTTGCAGGGCCTTGGGGAGTGAGTCGGTTTTTAATCACGTAGCATGGTACCCTGGCTGGCTAAAGCCAAGTCAATGAGCCAAGTCGCTGGGGCTCAGCGAAGCAGTGATCCGCCATCGAGTCCGCTGTCAACTTGAATCGGCTTGGCGGCGTTCAGGCAGGCTTCTGCAAAACGCAGGTCTTCGGGCTGAGTGATTTTGATGTTGAATCGAGACCCGGGTGCGAGGGCGACGGGGATGCCGAGTTCCTCCAGTAACTGGGCCTCGTCGGTCGGCTGCAATTCGGATCGTCGTTCAAACGCGTCGCGGATGACCTGCGTTGCGAAGACTTGCGGAGTTTGAGCCAGATGCAGGTTGCTGCGGTCGACGGTTTCTGAAACCAATTGAGCGTCGTTGCTGCGTTTGATCGTGCTGGCGATTGGAATGGCGGGGATGGCTGCACCATGAGTTTCGGCGGCGTCGATGATGCCCTGAAATAACGCCAAGTCGATGCAAGGTCGAGCACCGTCGTGGATGGCGATTAAGTCGCTGTCCGAATCGACGGCGGCCAACGCGTTCGAAACTGAATCGCTACGCTCGGCACCGCCGAGAACAACTTGAACGCCCAAACGTTTGATCTCTGCTGCAAATCGTTCGGCGAAATAAGATTCGTCGTCTGGCGAGATTGCTACGATCAGTTGTTGGACTTGCTGGTGGCTGGCAAAGACTTGAGCCGAGTGGACCCAGACGGGGGTGTCGGCGAGCGTGGCGAAGGTTTTCTTTTGGCTGGCGCCGAATCGGGTGCTATTGCCGGCCGCCGCGATGATCACGCTAATTTTGGTCACGTTGGGGTTCCGCGTGGGGAGTTGATGGATGTTGGATGAGAAAGTTTCAGGAAAACTTTAGCAGAAGCTTATTGGGATCTTTGCAGAAGCTTATCGGGATCTTAGCAGAAACGGCGGGGCAGTGCTTCGAGGCAGTCTTGTGCAGCCTTACAACTGCCGGATCACGTGAGAGCCGCGTAAGACAAACTGGAGATAAACCGGAGGCATGGTCGCCACATTTTTGCTGTCGGTTAACGATTCAAAGCCAAAAAAAATGCCGCTCAAGCAATCAAGCTGGAACGGCATTTTGAGTCTTCAAATCGTGCGGATTGCTTTGCTAAGCAGCAGTGCGAATCCGCCCGTCAGCTTACACGCTTTTGACAGTCTTGATGATTTCCGCAGCGACTTTGTATGGATCCGCGTTGGAGGCAGGGCGACGATCTTCCAACCAGCCCTTCCAACCATTAGTGACGGTTCCGACTGGGATACGGATCGAAGCACCACGGTCAGAAACGCCGAAGCTAAACTGATCGATGCTCTGAGTCTCGTGCTTACCAGTCAAACGCTGATCGTTGTCAGCACCGTAAACAGCGATATGCTCTTTGACGCGAGGACGGAACGCTTCGCAGATCTTTTCGTAAGTCGCTTGGTCGCCACAAGTTCTCAACGTTTCGTTTGAGAAGTTGGCGTGCATACCAGAGCCGTTCCAGTCGGTTTCGCCCAATGGCTTTGGGTGGTACTCAATCGCTAAGCCGTAGCTTTCGCCACAACGCTCAAGCAAGTAGCGAGCAACCCAAATCTGGTCGCCAGCGTCTTTTGCACCTTTGCTGAAGCATTGGAATTCCCATTGGCCAGCGGCGACTTCTGCGTTGATACCTTCAACGTTCAAGCCAGCTGCCAAGCACATGTCCAAGTGCTCTTCTACCAAGTCACGGCAGTAAGCGTTCTTGGCACCGACGCTACAGTAGTAGGGGCCCTGTGGGGCTGGGTAACCAGCTGCAGGGAAGCCTGGCGGAAGATTGGTTTCCGGATCCCACAAAAAGTACTCTTGCTCGAAACCAAACCAGAAATCATTGTCGTCATCATTGATCGTCGCGCGACCGTTGGATGGGTGAGCCGAACCGTCCGGGTTCATGACTTCACACATTACCAGGTAGCCTTCGATCCGACCGGGATCAGGGTAGATAGCGACAGGCTTCAGCAAGCAATCCGAAGATCCGCCTTCGGCTTGTTCGGTCGAGCTTCCATCGAAGCACCACTCAGGGCAGTCTGCCAGTTCGCCAGAAAAGTCGGCGATGATTTTTGTTTTGCTACGAAGGCTTTGTGTCGGTTGGTAACCGTCTAGCCAGATGTACTCAAGCTTGGCTTTACTCATTGCGGGACAACTCCAATTGGGATCGCACGAAGGCTGATCTTGGACCACGAAATATATCAAGGGGGTGATGCTGTTGGTTAAAAAGCCAATGAGCTAGACAAAGGCAAAATCAACAACACTCCTCTACACAGCCCAAGATCGTAGCAGTGTGTAGCGGTTTTTTGTAGGAGTCAACGATTGTTGGGCGTTTAAAAAATCAAAATCGATGGTCCGCTAAGTTGTTCAATTCGGTCTAATCCTTATAGTAAAAGTCTGCCAATTGCTGGTGGTTTTTGGATGTATTTGAGCTCAATCAATCCGTTGGTGGCCCAGTCCTCCGGTAATTGCCAGTAACGGAGTGCAGATTTTCATTAGACTTCGCTTCTTTACAAACGCCAAGAATATGCCCTCAGTTTTAATTTTGTGTACTGGAAACTCCTGCCGCTCGCAAATGGCAGAAGTAATTTGGAAAAAACTTGGCCGCGGCAAATGGCAATCCGCCTCTGCTGGCTCGAAACCCTCCGGCTACGTCCACCCGCTGGCGCTTAAAGCAATCGAAGAACTCGACCTTTCGTCCGAGGGGCTTGTTTCAAAGCACGTTGATCAATTTGTCGATCAACCCATCGATTTGGCCGTGACCGTTTGTGACAACGCGGCGGATGATTGCCCGGCGTTGCCGCACGCGAAACAGACACTTCACTGGCCTTTCGAAGATCCCGCGGACGCGACCGGCACCGAAGAAGAGCAAATGGCGTTCTTCCGAAAGGTGAGAGATCAAATCCACGCGAAGATTTCGGGTTACTTGGCCGATCAGACCGCCGGCTTTGAGTTTTCTGATCAAACCCAAGCCGATGCGTTGAAGCTGGTCGAACTCGCGTTGATCGAAGACGTCGGCGCGGCGGACATGGATCAAGGCGTTGACTGCACAACGGACGCGGTGGTGCCCAAAGCCGCCGATGCTAAAGCTGCTTTTGTGGCTCGTGGCGCTGGAGTCGTGTGCGGTGTAGAAGTCGCGAAGCTGGCTCTGGCAAAATTTGCTCCTAACATCGATCTTCAAGTCGAAGTCGCCGACGGCCAGTTCGTTGGGCCTCAACAAACCATCGCGGTGATGACCGGTTCGGCTCACGATATTTTGACGATGGAGCGGACTTGTTTGAATTTCATGTGTCGGCTCTCTGGCATCAGCTCGCTGACCAAACAGTTCGTCGAAACGGCAGGCTCGCCGGCGACCGCGGTTTTGGATACTCGCAAAACAACTCCCGGTTGGCGTCGATTGGAAAAATACGCGGTCGCATGCGGCGGAGGAACGAACCACCGTATGGGGTTGTACGATGCGATCATGCTCAAAGACAATCATTTGGCATTCTTTCGCTCGCAGGTGTCGGACGCGAAAAACACGATCCCCGAAGCCATTGCGATCTCACGGCAGTGGATCAACGACCGAGCTGGAAAGTTGCCCAACGGTAAAGCAACGGTTTTGCAGCTAGAAGTCGACACGCTTGACCAGCTGGCGATCGCGTTGGATACCGATTGCGATATCATTTTGCTGGACAACATGAATTGTGATCAGCTCAGCGAAGCCGTCGACATGCGTAATGAGCGGTCACCGAAGGTTTTGTTGGAGGCTTCTGGTGGGGTGAATTTAGACACGATCAACGGGATCGCGGCGACGGGCGTCGATCGGATCAGTGTCGGTGCGCTGACGCACAGTGCAATCAATTTTGATATCGGTTTGGATTGGCGGTAGAGTGGCGATGAGTCAATCATGCTGAAACCGAGTCGTGTTGGTGGCCGGTGTTTCTGGTGGT
>JALZWN010000200.1 GCA_023300235.1 Mariniblastus sp. | reverse complement strand
TGGCTTCTTAAGAAGCCAGCATTTCTTAAAAAGAGTAAACTCGATTACTTGGCAGAAGTTTTACTTACATCCACCGCTGGAAACACAGCCTCACTGACACTGTTTTCGGCAGCACCTGATGCGACTTCGCGGATGGCGTTAACCTGATCGAGCAATGCAGACTCTTCATTCAACTGACCAGGCGTGCCAGCCAATCGCTTAAGTAGATCGACTTCTTCTTTGCTCAGAATCCCCGATGCATCACTCACCTCTGGCTCTAGTGTTTGCTCGCTTTCGCTAGACAGCCCCTCGGACAGCTCGGCGATTTGATACTCTGGTGTTGTGATGGTCACGTTGGGCTGAACCGTTTCTTTGTCAGCTTCTGTTGCCACAACAACTGGCTCGGCAACTGGACGAGCCCAAGTTCCGGTTAGCTGGAACTGAGCTTGCCGGCACCACAAACTTGGATCTATTGCATCGAATTTAGCACCACCAGCATCCAAAATTTCTTGCAACCCTGCAGGGTTTGCCTGGGCAAGGTCATTGAACGTGTTGACCCCGGCGTTGTTGAGTAACTCAGCCGTTGCTGGCCCAATGCCACGGACTTTGGTCAGGTCATCTCCCGTAACTACGCATGCAGCCGTTGGTTCTTCAGTTCGTGCCTCGGAGGCCTTCGGAACCGCAAAGGAAGCTTGTAGCGTTTCGAAACCAGCCCAGTCGCCTTGCCCAGCCAATGCTGCCAAACTTGACCAACGACTGAAATCAGAGCTGCTAAATTGGCGATCATTCTTTGACAAAGCAAGCTCGAGTTCGCTGCGAGTGGCCGTGGCAAGCTCGCTGAAACGAACGTAGCCGGCGCTGTGCAACGCCTCTTGCGTGCCCGCGTCGATTCCGCGAATACAACAAAACTGATCGTGACTAGAGAAATCATCCACCTTGGTCGTGGCTTCTTTACGCTCAGGCACTGAAGCCGTTTCTGCCTTGACGACACCCGCGTCGCCTAAGCCGCCTTTCGCCACTGCGTCTATCTCAGCAGGCTTAGCAGACTGACCGGTGCTGGCTGAGGCGGTGGCCTCTTTCACGACCGATGACGGCTCAACGGTTCGCTCGACAGCCTTCCCGGATTGACTAAGTTTCGCTACTTGGGCGAGCTTTCTTGTCGCTGGCTCAGATGCGGTTGATGACGTAGCAGGTTTTGAATTGATTTGAGCCAATGCATCATTCGCAAAGCTGTTCACCTTGGCGCCCTGCTTAAGCTTTCGCACCCCCCAATATGCCAGCACCGAGGCGGCCAACAATGACAGCATCGCCATCAACCAACCACCATAACTGCCGTTTCGCCGAAGACTCACTTGAGCCGTGTCCGCTGCCGTTTTAGTAACGCCCTGTACTTCGGTAGCCGCCACTTCGACAGAGGCTACTCCAGCAGAAGCCAATTGACCTGAGGCTTCTTGAACCGGTGCCGCGACGACCGCGGTTGCGTCAACTGGCTCAGACTCCAAGGCCGAACTAAGCGCCCCCGGCTCAGCCACTTCAACTTCAGCCATCGCGATTTCGATAGGCTCAACAACATCGATAACCGGAGCGACTTCACCAACCAACTCTTCAACCGGTTCAACAACGCTCATTTCTGGAATCAATCCGGGATTCGCGTCTGAAGTGGAAGCCAAAAGTTCACCACTTAGACCACCTGGCAAACCTTCTTGAACTGGCGCGACTTCTGGACGACTCTCGGCAACCACAGTTTCCACTGGAGTAATCGCTTCTTGGGCAGGCTCAACAACCGCTTCAACACCTTTGCTGACAACCAGTCCTTCTTGAGATTGCTGCGGTGCGAAAACGCTTTTCACTTTGGGTGAAACGGACTCAGCTAGAGCGACCGACGCTGGTGCTGCCGGAGCGAGCATGCCTTTCGGCTGAGTTGGAATCGAAGGGGCCGGAGCGACTGCGCGAGTTCGCAACGGTGATGCCGGGGCCGCAGCGATCAAGTCTTCTGTCTGAGGAGGAATTGATGGAGCCGGCGCTGGAGCCTTGCCTGGTGAATCCACCTGCTTTGGCTTTGGCTGAGTATCGCTCGACTGCCAAACACTCGTCGACGGTCCTGATACTGGCAACGCTTGATGAGTGGTAGCTGGGACTGCAGGCTGAGGTATCGCGAAGTACTGACCTTGAACCACAGGGTACGACTGATACTGGACCTGTGGTTGGTAAACTTGATAACTCGGTGCGCCCCAAGCTTGTCCAGCCTGATGAGGAACAGAGATGGTTTGCTGGGCAGACGCGTTGCTAGAGCTAATGGCGATCAAAATCGCTGCGATGTGTGTTCTTTTCACGGGTGGGGACCTAAGTTGATTTTTCCACAAACAAAAAATGGCTTGCGAAAACTTAGGTCACCCCTTTAGGCCAGCCCGATAGTTTTATGGTTTAACGCGGTAAGCACGCGTAATCTCACACCAAAAGTAGGATTATAACGGATGCTTCAAAAACGCCACGTCATCAACGGGTGTCTCTCAACACGGCGTCTCTCAACACGGTGGACCGGATCCAACACCAAAAATCCACCAAACAGTCAGCATTGCATTTCAAAACCCGGCAGACTCCGCTCACGACAGCGAACCAGTTCATGCAAAAAAACGCAACGCAGCCTTAAAAAAAATGGCGGTCAATCTAGAATTGCGGCCAATCCTACGCGTGCCGTGCCACTCAACACTTAGCGGTTACACCAATCCTTCGCGATCAATCCTTCACGACCAAGCAGAAAATTCACCGCACAAAACGGTTGCAAGGTCCGCGCCTGGTCGTGGGATAATCGCTTAATTCTGGCGATGATCAGGATCACCTGCTGCCCGGCGGACGTTGGAATTCTTCTCTAAGAATCACAAAGAACGCGATCCCCAAACCAATCGCCAAAAACGGAACCAGCCACACCCACGTCCCCCAGCCACCTTTTTTGCCAGTCACATTGGGAGTCATTGCAGCAACGACTGCCGGAGCTTCGACTGCCCCAGTCGCGACCCATTCGTCACTGACGGCCACTTCAGGAGCCGGCTCTTCAGGGCTTGCCTGCGATTGATTTTGGTTTTTAAAATCCGCATTAATTCTTGCCAGCTGCTCGTTTTCACGAGTCAAGCTCGCGATTTTGGACTCGAACGATGAGACATCGACCGCAGTCTCAGTAAAACCGATCGCCTGCACTGGCGCTGGCGGGGCATCAACAGCCGAAGCAATTCCTGTGACGTTCCCCTCAGAACTGCTTTGCGCACTAGCATTCAACTCAGCGATGCGGCCCTGGAGCTTTTGATTATCGTCCATCGCTTGCTTTCGCTGCAAACCCAACTCTTGGTATCCAGCCTCTAGCTTAGATAGCTTGTCATTCAACTCGTCACGAGACTGCTTTAACGACTCCGCACTCTGCGTCAGCCCCAAATTGGTATTGTTCAATTCGCGAACCTGCTGAACCAAGGTGGCTTTTTCGCTGTCGCCTAGCTGCAGTTGGCTGGCAGCTGCCTTCGCATCAGCAAGCTGCTGAGCATAGCCTTTGTTTTCATCGGCCGATGCCTGCAGCTTGACTTCCAAGTCACCGACTTGGGCTTCCAACTTCTGAACGACTTGCATGTCAGTGGAATCCTGAGTTCCAGCGGCAGCGAGCTTTTCTTGCAACACCTGTACTTGAGCTTCTAGTTTTTGCACCTCTTGCATACCTGCGGAATCCTGAGACCCAGCGGCAGCGAGCTTTTGCTCCAACACCTGTACTTGAGCTTCTAGTTTTTGCACCTCTTGCATGCCTGAGGAATCCTGAGCCCCAGCGGCGGC
>JALZWN010000199.1 GCA_023300235.1 Mariniblastus sp. | reverse complement strand
ATAGAAACGAAAGAGAATCGTTTAAGCCCAAGGGGCTGGCAGTTTCTCTAGCCCAGCCTAAAAATCGAAGATTTGCAAGGCTGGGTTGGGATGCATTCCTACACACCAAAGGACCAACGGTCCGGCAGTTTAATGGTACTACGGTAGGTTCTCTAACTGCCGGGCCGTTGGCCCTTTGAATCTATCTTGCTACGCTGACCCAGCCCTGCGGAACTTTCAGTTCCTTCGGCTGGGCTAGAGAAACGGCCAGGCCCTTGGCCTTTTGCAGCCACTAAATTTCCGGAAGAGCCATTAGTTGAGCTTTTGAAACAGCGAATCAAAATCGGTTTTGAGCTTTGAATTGTCCCAGCCGGGTGGATTGGCTTTGATGTATTTGAGCAGCTTCAAAGCGTCGTCTCGTTTGCCGCTGCGATGGAGTAACTCAGCAACGTTGTATTTGGCGAGGAACCAGTTGTCGGACTCGGGTCGCAAACGGGAGGCTAGAAGTCGCCATTGGTTGATTGCCTTTTCTGGATCGGACTTGCGGTAGGCTTGAGTCATGGCTTGGGCGAGTTTGATTTGTAAATCGGCTTTGCGAGGAAATGCTTTGACCAATTCTGCCAAGGTCGCGACTGCTGCTTCGTGTTGGTTGAGGGCTTGTTGGAGATCGACGATTCGCAGTTGCCAAACCGTAGCCAAGCCATTTTGGTTTGTGCTCTGTGCGTCGATGGCGGCTTGTTGAGCGACGGTGAGGTTGGCGGTGGCGAGGGTTTTGGCACTGTTGCTGCTGTCGTCGCGAGTTCGCATCGCGTTTAGGTAGCCGTGTAATCGCTGTTGTTGTAGCGGTTGGTTTTGGGTTTGGCTGAGTTGTTGCGAGAAGGCTGCGGTGTCTTTGATTTTGCTGAGGGTGTCGATCGCTAATTGCAGTTCCGTTAACCCATTGTCGCGGATGAGTGGGTCTTGGGCGAAGCTGCTAAGAGAATCTTCTTTTGGTAAGCGTGATCGAAAGCGGATGTCGATGTCGGCGGCGAGTAGTTCGGTGATTGGTTCGAGTGCGGGATCCTTCGTCGCGGGCTGACGTAGTTGACCGAGCAGTCGGTCGGTCATGATTTCGAGTGGTTGTTGGGTTTGTTCGAGCGACAGTAAGATGTTTGAGGCGGCCGCGGCGGCTTGGGTGAGGGCTTGTGGGAATCGCTTGCTGTCGGTGGGGACTTGCAAAAAGGTATCCATTGCGGATCGGTTGTTTCGGTTTTGGCGATGTTGTTCGCCCAGCCAAAACAGAGCAGACTCGGTCGTCGGACTGGTGGGCCATGTCTGAAGGTGTTGTTCTAGGTTTTGCTGATACGTGGTGCGGTTTTTTGCAGCATCGGGACCGGTGATGGTTTGAGAGAGGTTCCAGCAGCCGAGCAGGTGAGCTGCGGCGGCTTGGGGGAGGTTCGGTTTGACGATTGCTGCGTCGATCAATACGTCGGCGGCGTCTGAGTG
Organism: Mariniblastus sp.; assembly: GCA_023300235.1. GTDB lineage: Bacteria > Planctomycetota > Planctomycetia > Pirellulales > Pirellulaceae > Mariniblastus. The sequence continues at coordinate 7,283 of JALZWN010000199.1, read as the reverse complement.
TTGATCGATTTTTTCGTAGACTTGGCCTTGTTGAATACTTAGTCGCAACACCGATGAGTAATCGCTCTGCCGTTTGGCCAGCAAGATCGCTTTGTCGAAACCTGCTACGGCGTCGGGGTAACGTTTGTCTGCGAGTGCGGTTTGAGCGGCCTCGGTTAAGATTAGTAAATCGGCGTCGGGCGAGACGGACATCGCGGCGGGGTTGCCGGCGACATTGCTTTCAATCGAATCCACCAAAACCAATTCGGCGCGTCGTGCCCAGTAGCGGCCATGAGATGATTTGATGGATTTGACGAGCGAGGCTGAGATTGATTTCCAGCGGACGGCTTGTTCGGCGTCGGGGATTCTGGCGAGCCAGGCGGTTGCTTGGACCAGGCCGATGTCTTCTAACGGCGGTCGTTGAGTTTGCTGAAGTGCTTCGTTGATCACGGTTCGGACTTGCGTCGGGTTTTGGCTGGCCAAAGCGACTTGCAAACGCTCCATCCGAAGTTGCGGTTTTAAGTTGGCAGGGAGTAGCGTGATGGGGAGTGCTTTTAACGTGGTCGCGGCTTCTTTGTTTCGGCCGAGTAATCGGTAGCATTTACTGGAGGCAAGTTTGGCGTCCCACCACAGCGTTTTGCCTTTCTCTGCGGTTCGGTTCGCAGCGGCGATTTGTTCTTGGGCTTGGGTTAACGCGTCCTTGCGATCGGCTTTGGCGTTAGTGCCGTAAAGTTGGCTGCGTTCGAGATTACAAACGGCGTATTGAAATTGCAGATTGCCTTTCAAAGCCAGTAGTTGTGGCATCGAAAGGTCGGTTGGGGTTTGGTTGGTTTGGGCTTGAGGAATGGCTCGGTCGATGTCGCGAATCGTTTCGTCGAGTTCGTCGCGGACGGAACGGAGTAAGAGGATGGCGGTTTGGTCGGCGCCGGGTTGAGCGAGTCGGGCATCGATCTCTTGCCGGATCAAACGGGCTTGGGCGATTTTGGCGAGCGATTGTTGGGCTCGGACCAGGAACACGCGTGATCCTTGAAAGGAGTTCGAAAAGTTGTCCGCGATGGTGTCGACTTGCTGCCAGATTTTTGTGCGACTTTCGCTGGAAGAGGATACGGCTTTGGCGGTCAGGTTTTTCAGCTGGTGGACGACGAGTGTTGATCGTCGCTGGGGTGGTAGGTCGCTCGATTCAAGCAGTTGCTGGCAGTAGTCGTTGGCTAGGTCAAACAATTGGCGTTCGCGAAGGCCGGTCAGTAACTTTTGGTCGTCTTGCTGGGCTTGAGCGTCGACGTCGGTTTGCAAAGCGAATGTAGCGTGCGAGGGGCTGACAAGCGTCACCAGAACGACCGCGAGGACGGTGATGAGGGCTTGGGAAAGAACTGGGGTGTTTGATCGGATCATGCAAATAGTTTACGGTTTATGCCTGATTCAAAACAGCACTGTCGGTAGCGATATCGTCGTGCGGTTGTTTTTTTGGCGGTTTACACAGTGGGCGATTTTGACGTCGGTACAGCGAGGTCAGTTGTTGGAGAACGCGAGTTTGATGAACGAGGCGTAGGCGGCCTAGCCAGTCATGCCTGTTCAGTTTTTTGGATAAACACCGGTGTAAGATAAATGCCGGTGTGAAAAAAGACGCCTGTTTATTCTGAGCCAACTGATTTGTGAGCGTCTACCGAAGGTAGCGCTACTTTCACGGAGTGAAAGGCGACTATGGGTTCCTTGCTGACGCGGCGGGCTTCCATGGAATGCTTCGCATGCTGGTGCTTAGTTCATTGCTCTTTGCTTTTCGTTTTTGGCATGAGCAGCTTCGGTTCTTTGTTAGTGCCGCTATCAACGAAAAAAAATCCCTGCCGCGCATTCGGCAGGGATTTTAGTTGGTTGCCTTTTCAGCTTCGATTGCTTGATACCGCGAAGTTATCAAACCGGTGATGCTGAAAATCTAAAACTAGTCTATCAGTTGCCTCGCAGAATCAACTCCTCAGTTATGGCTTTGCTCACGTCGTCTAGAAGTGGTGTCAAATGATTTGTGGGCATTGCCGCGAGTGAAGGTCGTCACTGGTTCACTCACTTTAATTCTGCGATGTTCGATGGTTCCTTAATTGACTGGTTTCAAAATTGGTTACGAAAGGTGCGGTCGTCCTAGGTTCTTCGGCAAAAAATTGAATCGTCACAACGTTGCTCCTCTTTAAAAAAGAGGAAGAAGTGAGCATTGTTGCTGGATCTATGTTTGCTGAATGGCTTTGGGGTTACGCACTTTTTGAAGTTGGCATTTTAAAGGATTGTGGATTAATCCCTTCGTCCACGATTTTTTCGTCGATCACGATCTTCGAGCCTTTCGGCTTGTCAGGGAGGTCGTACATGATGTCAAGCATAACTTGTTCGAGAATCGAACGAAGTCCTCGTGCGCCAGTCTCTTTTTCCATTGCCCGTCCGGCAATTTTCTCAAGTGCTTTTTCGGTGAACTCAAGTTCGCTGCCTTCCATTTCGAACAAAGATTGGAACTGCCGCACAAGTGCGTTTTTCGGTTCGGTAAGAACCTTAATCAGTCCGTCTTCGCCTAGTGGAGCCAGTGCCGTAGTGATTGGCAAACGGCCTACTAGTTCCGGAATCAAGCCGAATTCTAGAATGTCGTCGCTGGTCACTTGTGGCAAAATTTCAGCAGTGGTCGCATCTTCTTGGGAACCAAGACCTGAACCAAAGCCGATCGTGCGTTCACCTAAACGCTTGCGAACGATGTCTTCTATCCCGACAAACGTACCACCACAGATAAACAGAATTTCACTCGTATCAATCGGGATATACTGTTGCTCTGGATGCTTGCGTCCGCCTTGGGGAGGAACGTTGGCGATTGTTCCTTCCAACATCTTTAGGAGTGCTTGTTGGACACCTTCGCCTGAAACATCACGGGTGATCGAAACATTGTTGCTCGTCTTACCGATTTTATCGATCTCGTCGATGTAGATGACGCCACGTTGGGCGGCTTCCACATCAAAGTCCGCTGCATGCAGAAGTTTCAAAAGAAGGTTTTCTACGTCTTCGCCAACGTAACCCGCTTCGGTCAGTGTCGTCGCGTCGCCGATCGCAAACGGAACGTTCAGGGTGCGAGCCAAAGTTCGAGCCAACAACGTTTTGCCTGAACCCGTCGGTCCAACCAGCATGATGTTAGATTTCTCTACTTCAACTTCGCTACCTTCCCATCCAAGCGACAGTCGCTTGTAATGGTTGTGAACAGCGACAGACAATACTTTCTTAGCGGATTCTTGGCCAATGACGTATTCGTCCATTTTGGCAACGATTTCACGCGGTGACATAATCTTGTTGAAAAGCTGTTTCGACGGACCACGTCGACGTTGCTCTTGTTCCAAAATTGATTGGCACAGTTCAATGCAATCTCCACAAATGTAGACATCGCCTGGGCCTTCAACTAAGGGACCAACGTCTCTGTAGTTCTTCCGACAAAACGAACAGTGCGCGTTTTTCTTTGAAGAAGCACTTGATCTGCTACTTCCAATATCGTTCCCTGCGGGCATTTTTACTCCTAAAAAGCTATCTCATTCAACTGATTGATACTCAGTTGATGTTCGAACATTGGCCGACGATGACGTCTCGCTTGCCAACGGTGCTTCCTTGCCCGCGAACTTCGAACCCTTTTGTAATCAGCATTGTGCTATCAATTCTTTGAACATCTGATAGCTGGTAGTCTTAATCCATCCAAATGTCACCACTGTCCATTAGTGGTCTGTTGGCGGAATGGTATACGCGAACGAAATCATTTCGTTCAATCGTTGGAAACCAGATTATTGGTCCGGTTGGTCGTTTGTTTCTTCAAATGTAGGTGCATCAGGCAAATCTTTGTTTGTCATTCGCATTTGTTTGATTTTGCGGAATTCGGCGAGTTCAGGGTCCAGCGGCCCTGAAGGACTCAGCTTTCCAAAGTTAGCGGCTTCGTTTAGACGCTTCTTTTCTTCGTCCGTCATATAGGCGGTCGACTTGAGTTGCTCAAGCTCGCTCAATTTTGCAGCGGGATCGTTGTCGGGGTCTTCTGTAATCCACCGGCGAAAAAAATCGACCAAGTAGTACCCAATCACCACGATGATCAGGAGTGCCACTCCACCAACGACCCAGCCGGCGATCGGGTTCTCTTTGAGTAGATTTTCGAATGGCCCTTTGACCTCAGCGGGAACGTTTGGTTTCTGCATGGATAAAATAAAGTCAGCGAGTCGATGGTTGGTTGCGGCAGTTACGTGATAAGCGATAAAACGTGATAAGCACGTAGTCGGCCAGATTGGTTAACACCCTAAGTATACGCCGTAGGGGATTCCAAGTTTAGCTCAGTTTTTGACGAGCGATTCTACGAGAAGAGTACGGTTTTTCGCGGTAGAGCCAGTGGAAAAGCTGTCGGCTTCAGACGAATAAAAGAAAGCTGGCCAACGAGCGGTCAGTTGAGCGGTCAGAGGCGGACAGTTAGCTGGTGGGCGGTCAGTTAGCAGGTTCACCTAGTTGAGCTGTTTGTTAATCCAACCAATCGGCATTTCGAGACTCAGACGCATGCCCGTGCGAAGTGGGCGGATCATTAAAAACCAGACACTCGTCGAAAATTTGAATCCATCACCCGGCTTGCTCTGGATCGACGATGAACCACGAAGAGAACCGTTTTTGTTGTCAGGTTGGTGCCGTGTTCAGATTTCAAATTAACTTAAGATTTTGTTGGGTGTTGCTGCTTGCTGTCTGCTTGAGCAACGTCTGTGCAGCTCAGACGAACCGCGAGGTGGCTTCGGGCGACAGTAAAGTAATTCCGACGAAGCTTAGCGGTTTCGGAGTGCCTTTCAAAATCAACTCCGAAGATTCATCGTTCATCGAAGTGCAGCTCTATCTGTCTCGTGATACCGGAAAAACGTGGACCTTCTACGGTCGCAAAAACACCGACGGGACTGAGTTTTCGTTCGAGGCTGGTGAGGACGGCGAATATTGGTTTGCACTGAAGACGCTGAGTCGTGACCGGCGTCTGTTGCCCGAAGGTGATCCGCAGCCTGAGCTGAAAATCTTAGTCGACACCGTCAAGCCAAAGCTGGACGTTCGCTTTGAAGCTGATCCAGCGGGGCGAGTTGTCTGTCGTTGGCAAGCGATCGATCGCAACATCGACCCTGGGTCAATCAAGTTACTGTACCAACCGGTGTTGTCCGACGGTTCGGTCAAGCCATGGCAAACCGTGCCCGTTAACCTGCGCGGGGTCGCTCGAAACGGAGTTTACTCGGATCAACTTGGTTGGTGGCCAGAGACAACCGAAGCGACCGTGAACGTTGCGGTTGAGATCACCGACAGTGCGGGCAACTCTGCGAGACAAACCCGTAAAGTGAATTTGCCCGTGACGGCCTGGCGGACTCGGAGTGCTTCAACGGCGCTGCCGAATTTGGCTGCCAACACGAATCGGCAAACGGCGTTGAAGCCGACGGCTGCCGGGGCGAACGCTTTACCGCAGCAACCTGATTGGGCGTATCCGGGTTGGAAGTCGTCGAAGGAGTTGCGGCAGCGCGGCAAAGGCAATTTCCCGATCGATCCCAAAGCTCCGGCAAGTTCAGTAGGCCTTGAAAAAACAGCTAAGCACGACAGTGGCAAACCTAGCGGCGTGATTTGTGAAAACGGCGTCTGCCGATTGGCACCCAAACAAGAAATGCCCAGCCGAGTCGAAAACCCGCACCAGCCTGTCGCTCAGCCCGCCGCGCCTCCACAACCAGCACCGCGTCAAGTCGCAGTCAAGCAACCCACCAAGCCGATCCTTAATCGCGTCGCGAGCACGCAGCAGAGTTTTATACCGTTGGTTGGATCACCCGAAGAATTCGTTGCTCCACCGGTCCCGGCAGGCTACGTGCCCCCGCAACCACCGGTCGCGCAGGGTGGTGGCGGTGCTTCGGGCCTGTCTTATACGCCGCAAGCAGATGTCGCTCAGCAACCTCCGTCTTCGGTTAACTGGGAGAGCGAAAAAGACAATTGGAAACCGAAGGGGCGCATGGAATCGTCTGCGGCGTTAACGAGCCGTAGGCTCGACCCAACGATCACGCCGTTGCCGACTCGCCAGTCTCCTGTGCAGCCTCCGCCGACGGACGTGCCGTCCAACCCCGGCAAGATGTTTTTTGAGGGTGATCGGGTGATCGGTCAGTCGTCCACGATGGGGCGATCGAACCAGTACCGCGGTCAACGGCAAACGGTCAGCTCGTTGTCGTCGCCGACGCTGCTACCAAACGCAGCCAGCGATCAAGCGAATCGTTTTCCTGAAACCGGACACGCTCCCTATCAAGAGCGTGTCGGGCAGGGATCGATGCAGCGATTGCCTTCAAAAAACTTTACCCGTGCCGGCTTCAACCGCGGAGCTGGTTCGGCGACTCGGCCCGATGCCAAACAACCTGCCGGGTCAGGTTCGCGTCAAGGTTTAATGAACCGCTCGGCCGGTGAGGCGTCTTCTAACGACGGTTCAATCGCTAAACCAAATCGAACGACACGAGCACCGGTGCAGATCATTGGCAGCAATCGTTTTCGTTTGAACTACGGGATTGATTCGATCGATCCTTCGGGCGTGGGCAAGGTCGTTTTGTGGATGACTCGGGATGACGGGCAGACTTGGAAAACATGGGGCACCGATCCTGATCGCAGAAGTCCGTTTCCGGTGGAAGTGACCGAGCAAGGCCGTTACGGTTTTCGCATCGTGGTACAGTCCAAAGACGGGTTAACAGGGCAGGGGCCATCCAGTGGCGATGATGCCGACATTTGGACTGTGGTCGATACCACCGCGCCGCTGGCTCAGATTACATCCGTGCCTTACGGTCGCGGTGCTGAAGCGGGCAAGTTGATTATCAACTACAAGGTCGCCGATCCGTTGTTGACGCTGCGACCGATTACGATTTCTTATGCCGCCAATCCGGCTGGTCCGTGGGAGATCATCAAAGAAGGGGCTCGTAACGATAGCCGGTTTGCTTGGAAGGTTAGTCGTGAGGTTCCTGAGCAAATTTTCTTGAAGATCGAAGCCGCGGACCGAGCGGGCAACATCGCCACGCATGTGCTTAGTCAGGCCGTTGATGTTTCAGGTCTCGTGCCGCGTGGAACGATTCATGGTGTCACGCCAGTGGGTGGCCAGTAGATACTTGGTTGTTGGTTAGGGAAACGCAAAGCTGCTAAGATGCAAGGGCGCAAAGAGTGATCCTGGCTTCGGTGCTTTTATGCCAAGGGTAGAGTGGCTTTGTTTTATGTGCAGTCAATTGCAGTCGCGGGCCGGGCACTTTCAGTCTCAGTAGCGCAGAAGCCGAGCAACGCCAGTTCGT